>NZ_JBPQTS010000115.1:0-25389 GCF_051386455.1 Streptomyces sp. URMC 124 | reverse complement strand
GTACCCGGCGCTCAACTCGAATCCGTACGCGCAGCAGCCCGGGCCGTACGGCGCCTACCCGCCCCCGGGGCAGCCCTTCGGCGCCCCGCCTCCCGCCGGGCCCCCTGCCGGGGGAGCGGACAAGAAGCGGACGGCTCTCGTCATCGGTGCGGCCGTCGCCGTCCTGCTGGCAGCAGGGGGCGGCGTATGGGCCCTCGCCGGCAGTGGCGGCGACGACCCGCGCCCGCCCCAGGCCTCCGCAAGTGCCTCGCCCGGGAAGATGGAGAGCACCGGTGGTGACACCGGCGGTACGGCCGGGTTGCGCGAGGCGGAGGACGACGACGATCCCAACAGCGGCCGCCAGGAGGGCGAGGCGAAGATCCTCGTCAACCAGGACGGCCCCCGGGTCGAGCGCGCCGGCTCCGCCGTGCCCGGCGTGTGGGCGTTCGGCGACTACGTCGTGAAGACCGTTCAGGAGAAGGTCGTCGCCTACTCCACCTCCGACGGCAAGGAGAAGTGGACCATCACCCTGCCCAAGAGGGTCTGCGCGGCGCCCGCGCACGTCACGGACGACGGCAAGGTCGTCGTGGCCTACGACGGCGACACGAAGGACACCTGCGGCAACTACGCCATGCTCGACCTCAAGGAGGGCAAGAAGGGCTGGGACAAGCCGATCCCCAAGGCGGGCGGCTTCGCAGAGAGCTTCATCGGCCTCGACATGGCCCTCAGCGGAAACGCGGTCGCCGCGGCGTGGTTCGGCGGCTCCGGCATGCTCAGGGTGAGCGACGGGGAGCCCATCTCCACCCCCGGCCTGGAGGCCGGCTGCTCCGTCGACGGGTTCGCGGGCGGCAAGGCGATGCTGCGCTCGTGGCGGTGCGTCAGCGACGAGACCTCGCACATCGAGAAGCTCGACACCTCCACCGGCAAGCCCGAGTGGACGTACGACGGCCGCAAGGGCCTGGAGACCAAGAAGATCTACTCCAGCGAGCCGGCCGTCGTCTCCCTCTCCTCCGAGGACAAGAAGAGCGCTGCCGTCATCGCCCTCAAGGACGGCAAGGAGCGCTCGGTCATCGACCTCGGCAAGGACACCTACGCGCCCACCTGCGGCCTGTCGATCATGGGACACGACCTGGGCGGCTGCCAGGGCGTCGCCGCGACCGACAACACCCTCTACCTGCCGACCGGCGGCGAGGACAGCTACTCGACCGGCAACGAGATCCACGCTTTCGACCTCGACACCGGCAAGCGCAAGTGGGCGTCGAAGAGGGCCAAGCCCGAGCTCATGCCGCTCCGGGCGGAGGGCGACAAGGTTTACGCGTACCGGAAGCCGTCGTACGACAAGGCGGGCGCCGTCGTGAGCATCGGCCCCGACGGCGATCCGAAGGTCGTGCTGCAGGCCCCGAAGGCCACCATGAACGCCGAGAACATGTTCTTCAGCGCGAGGTACCTGTACGAGGGGGACCGCCTCTTCAAGCCACCACCCGCTTGTCGGGCAGCAGTTCCGCAGGCACGGACGCCAACAAGCTGCTCCTCGCCTTCGGCAAGGGCTGACGGCGCCCCTCGGGCGCTCCCTGCCGCGCAGCCGGTCGGTCCGCGCAGCCGGTCACTCGATGCGGCGGGTCAGCACATGCGGCATGCGGCATGCGGCATGCGGCATGCCGCATGAGGCGTGCGGCGGGTCAGTCCATGCGGCGAGGGGCGCCCAGGAGCCTCGTCTCGGCATCCGTCGCCCGCACGTCGACGTACGTCCGCGACCGTCCGGCGCACCACAGCGTCACCGTTTCGGGGAGGGCGGGCAGCGCCTCGACGTCCGCCTGAGGCAGCCGGAGGAGGCGGCCGAGCTGCTGCGCCTCTTCCGGTGAGACCCGCTGGACGCCGACGAGGTCCGCGTTGCCCAGCAGGCGCGGCGCATCCGGCCCCAGGTAGGGCAGCAGCGTCAGGACGGACTGCCAGGGCGCCGTCATGCCCCGGCCGCGGGGCGGCCGCGCGCCGCAGTCGCGCACGACCAGGACGGGGGCGTGCACCGACGGGCCCTGCGGAGGCACCCGTCCGACATCGTGCAGGGTCACGCACTGCTGCCCGCTGTTGGCGGCCTGGGCGAGCGTGGTCCACAACGCGCGGCGGCCCGACTCCACGGCGACCCGGGCGCCCGTGCCGACGGTGCGCAGGGCGATGACCTGTGCCGTCCACGCGCCGCCGATCAGGACGGCCTCGAACGGCGTGGGGCGGGCCACCCCGAGGACGGCCGGCGCCTCCTGGGGGTCGGTGCCGATGACCACGCCGTCGTCACCGACGGGCAGCTCCAGCGCCTCGAACTCCTCGGGCGCGAGCTCGTGCCGCCCGCGCCGTGGCCCGAGCAGACCGAGGCCGAACCGCGACCGGCCGGTGCCGGCACCGGACACGACACCGGCACCGGACACGACACCGGCCACAAGGCCGGCACCGACCGCGGAGCCGGGAGGGGTGCCCGGCCCCGGCGAGCGCGTCGTAGGGGTCGTCACCGCGTACCTCCCAGCGGCAGGGTGGCGAGCATGCCGGGGGCCTGCTCGTGGTCGAGACGCACCAGCCCGGTCCGTACGGAGCGAGCGGCCTGCTGCAGGCCCCGCCGGGTCGCCGCCAGTTCGTCGGCGCTGCGGCCGGTGACGCGGACGTGTGCCGTCAGCGTCGGTGCGTGGCGCCCGTTGCGCATGTGCCCTCGCCCCAGCGTCAGGCTCAGGGTCGTCGACAGTGCGGGCAGAGAGGTGAGCAGGGCGGCGAGCTGCGGCAGGGCAGCGGCCCCCGGGCCGAGCTGCGGCCAGCGCGCGACCCAGTAGGTGGTGTGCCAGCGGTCGTCGCACCGCAGCGTCCGGGCGCTTTCCAGCGTCCGCCGCACGGGTGCGGCCGTGCGGGCGGCCTGCGCGGAGGCCACCGGATTGACGTTCGCCGCCGTGGATATGGCAGTCGTCAGCTCGCCCTCGGACAGCAGCACCGCCCGGAATCCGGCTCCCTGCAGCCGGCTCGCCAACTGGTCCGCCGCCCGCACCACGCAGCGGCCGGCCCCCTCCTCGCCCCCGCCGCGCGCCTCGACGGCCTCCGGGCACAGCTCCGGGTCGAGCTTCAGCGCCACCCACGTCGTCCGGACCGCGGGCGCACCCGACAGGGCCTGCAGCGGTGCGTAGTTCCGCGCGGCCAAGGAATCGGAGGGCAGGTGCGGGGCGGGCGCCGGCAGGGTGCTCTGCACCACCTGCACGGACTCCAGCCGGATGCCGTCGACATCCAGGGCGTCCCGCAGCAGGGACAGCGGCAGCGCCTTCTCGGCCCGCAGCGGGCGCAGCGGGGCGTCCACGGCGTCGACGCGCAGGACCACCGACACGAACGTGCCGTCACCCACCAGGCCGACCCCGCGCTGCCCGCGGTCCGTGAAAGTGCCCGTCCTCAGGGACGGTTCGCACTCCACGACCGGGGCCATCGCCGGATCCGTGCCCGCTTCCGCCGGGGCCGCCCGGCGGGCGCGGCCCCGGAGCGCCATGGAGGCCGCCAGGGACTCAGCCAGCGGCCGCTGCCCGCGGTGCACCAGCGCGAGCGACACCAGCACCACGGCCACCACGACGGCCGGTGCCAGCAGCACCGGCCCGGCCGGCCAGGCGAGCAGCACCAGCGCCACGGCGACCTCGGCCAGCACCAGCTGCTGCAGCCGCACCGGCCCCACGCGCCCGCCCCGCGCCGCCGCGCGCGGGGCGGCCACGCCTGCCCCGGGAGCGGCACTTCCCGGCGCCCGTACGCGCGTTGCGGCACCCATGACCGTCACAGCCCCTCAGCCGTCGCCGGCCGCATACGCAGCCGGGCGGGAAATCCGGATCGGCACCCCGGGCCCTGACGGACCCGTTGATCCCTACCGGCATAGTAGGGGGCCGGTACGACAACCGGACCGAGCGCAGTGCCTGTCGACCGGCGACGAGACCGAGGGAGAAGCGGCTACACATGGCATCACGGCGGGATGAGCTCAACGCCTACATCTTCGCGAGGAAGCGCACCGTCGCGGCCTTCCTGCAGCCCTCGCCCCACGGCACGGAGGAGGGAGCCCCGCGCCCCCTGCGGGCCGTCCTGCCGGGTCTCGTCGCCGGGGCGGTGCTGATCGCGGGATTCGGCGCATGGGGCGTGTTCAGGCCGACCGCGCCCAAGGGCTGGGACGACGAGGAAGCGCACGTCATCGTCGGCAGCCAGTCCACCACCCGCTACGTCGTGCTGGTGACGGACGGGAAGAAGCAACTGCACCCCGTCTTGAACTTCGCCTCCGCGAAGCTGCTCCTCACTCCCGAGAAGTCCTCCGTCCTCAAGGTGAAGGAGGAGGAGCTCGACAACGGCCGCATCCCGCGCGGCCCGACGCTCGGCATCCCCTACGCGCCCGACCGCATGCCCGGCTCGGACGAGGCGGGCAAACAGAAGCACTGGGCGGTCTGCGAACAGCCCGGTGCCGGCGGCCGGACCACCCAGAAGGCCGTCTTCCTGTTCGCCGGACGCGATCCCAAGCTGAAGAAGCTCACCGGCGAACAGCGCCTGCGGGGCAACCAGGCGCTCTACGTGCAGGGCCCGGACGGCGCCCGCTACCTCGCCGACCCCGGCGGTACCAAGTACCTGCTCGGCGGCGCGGACTGGAAGTCTGCCGACCCCTCCGAGCACAACCTGCTCCTGCGCTCCGTCTTCAACGACGGAGCCAAGCCGCAGCCCGTCACCAAGGACTGGCTGGACACCCTCCACGACGGCGCGCCCATCGTCTTTCCCGAGATCGGCGACGGCATCGGAGCGGACGCGGGCGTGGGCACCCTGCCCGCCAAGGCCGACCGTATCGGCACGGTCCTCGAAGCACCCACCGGCAACGGCACGCAGAACTACGTCGTGCTGCGCGGCAAGGTCCGGCGCGTCACGCCGCTCGTCGCGAAGCTGCTCCTCAACAGCAGGAAGCTGGCCCCACTCAACCAGGCCGGCGTACCGGAGCGGGTGAGCGCGGCCGCCTTCACCCCGGCGGACGACGAGTTCTACGGGCAGTACCGCTGGCCCTCCCAGGTGCCCCGGCAAGCCAACTTCCTCGGGCCGTCGAACGACACCCACCACACCGTCTGCAGCATCTTCAGCGGCATGACCGCCGGAGGCGCCCCCGAACTCGCCACCTGGGCCGGCGACAACTACCCGGCGACCATCCCCGACGGCGCCACCAGCGCGTACGTCACCCCGGGCTCGGGGCTGCTCTACCGCCAGGTCACGGGGCGACAGACCAACAGCGGGTCGGTCTTCCTCGTCACCGACACCGGGCTGCGCTACGCCGTGCAGTCCAACAACGACAGCGGTGCGGGCAAGTCGAAGATCGGCGCGAAGGCGACGCCCTCGGCCGGCCCGGACGGGACGGAGCCGGACGGGACGGAGCCGGGCGGGACTGGGCCGGGCGGGGCCGGAACGGGGCCCGCCGGACCGGCCGAGTCCGACCAGGCCCGCACCCGGCTCGGCTACGGAAAGGTGAACCCCCTGCCCGTGCCCGCGAACTGGTCGCAGTTCCTGCCCACCGGGCCGCGTCTGGACACCAACAGCGCCCGCCAGCCGCAGGGGTCGTGAGGCACCTGATGCCGTCCACGACGACAGTCCTCAACGCCGCCCTGGCGACGCTGCTCGCAGCGGCTCCGGTTGCCGTGCCCCCCTCCGTACCGTCGCCTCCGGCAGCGGTGGCATCACCCGTCGCGGTGAACCTGGACGGCAGCGGCGAGTGCACCTATCCCGCAAAGACCATCAAGGGCACCCCCTGGTCGCTCCAGCGGATCCTCCTCGACCGGCTCTGGCAGGACACCAAGGGCCGCGACAGCGCGGGCCGCCCGGTCCGCGTCGCCGTCATCGACTCGGGCGTCGACATCCGCAACCCGCAGCTTAAGGGTGCCGTCGACGTCGAGAGCGGAGCCGACCTCCTCACGGGCATGCCGGAGGCGGCGGCCGGAGACAGGACGGGTGTGCGGGCGAACGCGCAGGACGCGCCCCATGCGCCCGCCCCAGGGCCGTCACCCGGCCCGTCGGACGGGGGGAAGGACCGGAAGACGGACGGGGACCGCAAGCAGGACGGGAACAAGAGCACACCGAAGGCCGGAGCGCCGTCCGCCTCCCCGTCCGGGGAGAAGAAGGACGAGCCCGGGAAGCCGGAGAAGTCCGCGGAGCCGAGCCCGTCGAAGAGCCCGGAGAAGGCCCCCGACAAGCCGGCGGAGAAGGAACCGGTGAAGCCCAAGCCCGACCCGACCCTCGACCTGGTGGGACACGGCACCAAGGTCGCCGGCATCATCGCGGCCCGCCCGTCCCCCGGCAGCGGGTTCGTCGGCATCGCACCCGAGTCGGTCATCATCCCGATCCGCCAGAACGACGAGAAGGGCACCGGCACCTCCCGGACCCTGGCGCAGGGCATCGGCCTGGCCGTCGCCGCGGGAGCGCGCGTCATCAACATCTCCCAGGACACCACGAAGGCCCTGCAGCACGACTCCGACCTGGAACGGGCCGTGGAGGAAGCACTGGAGAAGGACGTCGTCGTCGTTGCCTCGGCGGGCAACGACGGCCTCGGCGGTGACGTCAAGAAGACGTACCCGGCCGCGTACAAGGGCGTCCTCGCGGTCGGCGCCTCCGACCGCAACAACGAGCGCGCCGTCTTCTCCCAGCCCGGCGAGTTCGTCGGCGTCGCCGCGCCCGGCGTCGAGATGGTCTCCACCGTCCCTCTGGGCGGCCAGTGCGTCGACAACGGCACCAGCTTCTCCGCCCCCTACGTGGCCGGAGTGGCCGCCCTCATCCGCGCCAAGCACCCCGACTGGAAGCAGCACCAGGTCGTCGCCCAGATCGAGCAGACCGCGGAGCGCGCCACCAAGGGCCACGACCCCTACGTCGGGTGGGGCGTCGTCGATCCCGTCCGCGCCCTCACGGACGACGCGCACCCCGTTGACCGCGTCACGCCGTCCGGGCCGGTGGCCCGCAGCGTCCGCGCCCCCTCCGTGGCCCCCCTGGCCGTGGGGGAGTCGCCGCAGCAGCGGAAGGAGCGCCTCGCCACGTACGCGCTCGGTGGCGCCGCCGTGCTCGTCGTGACGATCGCCGGGGTGGCGGTCGTGGGACGGGAACACCGGCGCCGCAGAACCACGCGCGGCACGTAAGGGTGTCAAAGGGCCGTGAGGTGCGCGCAGTTGGGGTGTGCATCCGGAGTGGTTAGAGTGGCTTTTGGCGCCTTTCGTGGGCGTGGCGAACAACGCCCCTCGGGGGGAAAGGCGGAACATGTCGGAGAACGACAGGCAGAAGGTCAGTGACGAGGCGTTCAAGTCCTTCACGGACGCCATCGACAAGACCAGTTCACACTTCTCGGCGAACCTTCGCCAGCTGGCGAACGTCATCGCCACCCTGGACGGCGGCTCGTCGTGGAAGGGCGAAGCGCACCGGGCTTTCCGCAAGGCGCAGAGCGATCTGAACGACGACCACGACCGGGTGCGCCGCATGATCGACCGGGTACGTGAGGCCGTCGTCCTGACGCACCGGGCCTCCGGCGCGACCGACGCGGAGATCGCCGCTCAGATGAAGGGCCTCGACATCGGCGGCGGAGGGGCCGGGACGACCTCCGCTGCTGCTTCCGCGTCCGCCCCCGGAGCGCACGGCGCGCCGTCCAGCGGGATCGACCACTACTGATCCGGTAGTCATCCGGTAGTGGTCATCCGGTACTGAATCGGTACGGATCCGGCCGGGCGCCAAGGCCCGCCACATTATTCGGCTTCGAACAGCACCACAGAGGGTGGGGACACATGGCAGACCAGGGCGGAGAGCTCGTAGTCAATTACGGCTCCCTTCAGACCACGGCCGCCGACATCAAGAAGGCCGCGGGTGTGATCGAGCGTGAGCTGGAGTTCATGCGCAGCGCCGTGAACAAGGTCGCGGCCGGCTGGGAGGGCGAGGCCCACCAGATGATGCTGCAGGTGGACGCGGAGTTCCGGCGGCGGAGCGCGCACATCCAGGAGACGCTCAAGCAGGTCGCGGACCTGGTGCTCAAGGGTGGCGAGCACTTCCACGCCACCGACAAGAAGGCGTCGCAGCTTTTCGACATCAGCTACTGAACCGCCGGCGTGCCGTGAACGGATACGGCATGTGAGGGGCGGCCGGCCGGGAATCCGGCGGCCGCCCCTCACATGCGTATGCCTGCCGGCCTACTTCAGGTCGAACTCGCCGTCACGCGCACCCAGCACGAACGCCCGCCATTCGGCGGGGGTGTAGCGCAGCACGGTGTCGGGGTCGGTCGAGGACCGCATGGCCACGGCCCCGTCGGAGAAGTAGGCGATCTCGACGCGCTCCTCGTCGTCCTTGGCCTCGGGCGCACTCAGCCATTCGAGACCGGAGATGTCGCGTGCGTACAGCTCGTCCTTCTCGCGTTCGTCCATCGGGCAGGGGCCGCCTTTCGGGTGCGCTATTCCGCGGGATCGCCGTGCAGTGAGGCCAGTTGACACCTGCGGGGACGACAACAACGCCTGCAGGTCCGGCATTCGTGAGCAGCGTACTCCGGATGGATCCGCAGCAGAGGTGATTCGCAAAGTGCTCGTGGGGAAGGCCGGGCGAGGGGGAGAATGCCCGGCAGCCACCGCACCTGCACCGCTCACAGCTCTTCCGGCAGCCATCCCACCTGAACCAGCGACACGCCCCTCTTCCGCGATACGAAGTACCCGCGCCCCGGCGGCATCGCCTGCGGCCGCACGCCGCCGAGCAGGTCGCCCTCGCCGGGGTCGCCGGACAGCAGGACGCCCTGGGCCCCCAGCTCCTTCACACGCTGCATGAAGGGCTCGTACAGCGACCGGGACGCTCCGGCGGAGCTGCGCGCGATGATGAAGCGGACCCCCACGTCGCGCGCGAAGGGGAGGTTCTCGGTCAGGACGGCCAGCGGGTTGCCGCTGCCCGCCGAGACGAGCTCGTAGTCGTCGACGATGACGAAGAAGCGCGGGCCCGACCACCAGCTGCGGTCGCGCAGCTGCTGCGGCGTGATGTCGGGCTGCGGGGCGCGCCGCTCCATGAGGCGGTTGAGGGCGTCGGCGTGCACCGTCAGGGCCGAGGCGGTCGGCGCGTACTCCAGCAGGTGCGTGCCGGGGACGGCGTCGAGGAGCGTACGGCGGTAGTCGCCGACCACGATCTTCGCCTCGTCCGGGCCGTACCGCTCGGTGATCTGCCGGGCGAGGAGCCGCAGCAGGGCCGTCTTGCCGGACTCGCTCTCGCCGAAGACGAGGAAGAACGGGTCGCTCTCGAAGTCGGCGAAGACCGGTTCGAGGCCGGCCTCGTCGATGCCGAAGGCCACGCCCTGCTGCGGATGCTCGAAGCCCTTGGGCAGGTCGTCGGCGCGCAGCCGGTGCGGCAGGAGCCGCACGCCGGGGGCGCCGGGGCCGCCCCATGCCTCGCTGACGGCGCGGACCATGGCGGCGGTGCCGTCCGTGAGGGTCTCGGGGTCGCTGCCGGAGTCGATGCGCGGCAGCGAGGCCATGAAGTGGAGCTTCTCGGGGAGCTGGCCGCGGCCGGGCACCCCGGCGGGGACGTTCGCGGCGACCTTGCGGTCGAAGTCCGAGTCCATGGTGTCGCCGAGGCGGAGCTCCAGCCGGTTGAGGAGCTGGTCCTTGAGGGAGGCGCGCACCTCCATGGAGCGGGAGGCGGTGACCACGACGTGGACGCCGTAACCCAGGCCGCGCGCCGCGAGGTCGGCGACGACCCCCTCCAGCATCTCGTACTCCTGCCGGAAGCCGGCCCACCCGTCGACGATCAGGAAGACGTCGCCCCACGGCTGGTCGGTGATCTCGCCCGTCGCCCGCAGCCGCCGGTAGGTGCCGATGGAATCAATCCCGTGCGCCCGGAAGTACTCCTCGCGGCGGGCCAGGATGCCCGACACCTCGGCGACCGTGCGGCGCACGCGTTCGGGGTCGAGCCGGGACGCCACTCCGCCCACGTGCGGCAGGCCGTCGACGGCGCTCATGCCGCCGCCACCGAAGTCCAGTCCGTAGAACTGCACCTCGGCCGGCGTGTGCGTCAGCGCGAAGGCCGACACCAGCGTCCGCAGCAGCGTCGACTTGCCGGACTGCGGGCCGCCGACGATCAGCATGTTGCCCGCCGCGCCCGAGAAGTCGCGGTACAGGACGTCGCGCCGCTGCTCGAAGGGCTTGTCGACCAGACCGATCGGGACGGCGAGGCGGCCGAGGCGCGGATGGCCCGGTGCCGTCAGGCCGCGGCCCGGCTCGGCCGAGAGCGGCGGCAGGAGCTCGTCGAGGGCCGCGGACCGCTCCAGCGGCGGCAGCCACACCTGGTGGGCGGGCGGGCCCTGGCCGTCGAGCCGGCGCACGATCACGTCGAGGACGGTGTCGGCCAGCGCGTCGTCACCCGGGCCGGACGAGGCGGGTGTCGCGGGCGCCGGGGCGGTGTACGTGACGGGGACGGGCCCGGCGGTGAACAGGACCGGCCGGCGCTCGATCGGCAGCTGCCCCGCGCCGGGCCCCATGCCCGGCCCCATGCCGGGCCCCGTGCCCGCGTTCGCCCGGTAGGCGCCCGAGACGTACGCGGCCTTGAAGCGCGTCATCTCGTCCGTACCGAACTTCAGGTAGCCGGAGCCCGGCACCGACGGCAGGTGATACGCGTCCGGCACCCCGAGCGCCGTGCGGGACTCCGCCGCGGAGAACGTGCGCAGGCCGATCCGGTACGACAGGTACGTCTCCAGACCGCGCAGCCGGCCCTCCTCCAGGCGCTGCGAGGCCAGCAGCAGGTGCACGCCCAGGGAGCGGCCGATGCGGCCGATCTGGATGAACATGTCGATGAAGTCGGGCTTCGCCGTCAACAGCTCGCTGAATTCGTCGATCACCAGGACGAGTGAGGCCAGCGGCTCCAGCGCGGCACCCGCGGCCCGCGCCTTCTCGTAGTCGTGGAGGTTGGCGTAGTTGCCCGAGGCCTTCAGCAGCTCCTGCCGGCGCTGCAGTTCCCCGGTGATCGAGTCGCGCATGCGGTCGACCAGCGTGAGGTCGTCGGCGAGGTTGGTGATGACGGCCGCGACGTGCGGCATCTGCGACATGCCCGCGAAGGTCGCGCCGCCCTTGAAGTCGGCGAGGACGAAGTTCAGCGTCTCGGAGCTGTGCGTGACCGCGAGCCCCAGGACCAGCGTGCGCAGCAGCTCGGACTTGCCGGAGCCCGTCGCGCCGACGCACAGCCCGTGCGGCCCCATGCCCTCCTGTGCCGCCTCCTTGAGGTCCAGCATCACCGGAGCGCCGTCCTCGCTGACGCCGATCGGCACGCGCAGCCGCTCCGCCGCCGACCGCGGGCGCCACGTGCGCGCCACGTCCACCGAGCCCGCGTCGCCGAGCCCGAGCAGGTCGGTGAAGTCCAGGTTCGCCAGCAGCGGCTCCTCGCCGTCGTCACCCGTGCCCAGGCGCAGCGGCGCCAGCTGCCGCGCGAGCGCCTCGGCAGCCTCCACGGCGAGGGTGTCCGGCACCCCCTCGTAGACGGCGACCTGAGACTCCAGCCGCAGCGACCCCGGCCGCACCACGGCCGACAGCCCGCCGCGCGGCTCGCCCAGCTCTCCCGTCACCACCTCGACGACGGTCACGCCCTGCAGCCCCTCGGGCGCCGCGAGCACCGAGTCCGCCGGCACCACGGCACCGTCCAGCACCACCACCACGTGCGGCTGGTCCAGCAGCGGCCGTCCGTCCCGGCTGAAGCGCGTACGCCCCTCCAGGCGCGGCCGCAGCAGCTCCTCCAGCTCCGCCAGGTCGTCGCCGATCAGACGCCGCGCACCGGCTCCGTCCACGGCCCCGGGCACCTGTACGTGAGGCAGCCACTTCGTCCACTCCCAGGACGGTGCCGCGCCTCGTGCGGCCACGACGGCCACGACGAGGTCGTCCGGCGAGTGCAGCGTCACCAGCTGGGCCACCAGCGCCCGCGCCGTGCCGTACACCGTCTCCGGCTCGCCCGACAGCGTCAGGTGGTAGAAGGCGCGCAGCGACAGTGCCACCGGCATCCCGTCCAGCGCGCCGTGCGTCGCCAGGAACTGCTGCATGGCGCCCGTCGCCAGCGGCTCCAGTTCGTCCACCGGCGCCGTCTCCGGCGCCACCAGGGGCGTAGCGAGCTGCTGCGTGCCCAGTCCGATGCGCACCTGCGCGAAGTCCTCGTCCGTGGCGCGCCGTTCCCACAGACGCGTGCCTCCGGCCACCACCGACCACAGCTGGTCGGGGGAGGGGTGCAGGTAGAACTGCGCGTCACGCTGCGCCTTGGCGGTGCGCTGCACCGCGCGCCGCGTCTGCGCGAGGTACTTGAGGTAGTCGCGGCGCAGGTCCGCGGTCCGTCCCTGCGTTCCCTGACGGTGCCGCACGACCATCGCGACGGTCATGCCGAGCGTCGAACACATCATCAGGACGCCCATGATCTTCATCATGGGGGCGGCGCCCGGCATGAAGAAGTACACCATCGACGAGGCCATCCCGAGCGTCGGCAGGAGCTGCATCAGCAGCCCCTCCTGACGGTCCCTCGGGAGCTCCGGCGGCGCCTCCAGCCGGACCTCCTCGCCGGGTACCTCCGGCGGCAGGGCCCTCGGCGGACGACTGACCACGATCTGGCTCACCGGATGCCTCAACCCCTCCGCACGGCAAGGACATTTCCGCACGGGGCGGCGGCCCGTCTCCCCGACGGTGCGGGCCCTTGTGCGGAACGGTGATCCTATCGGCGTACGGGCACACCGCCCCGATAGGGTGGCCGCACATCCGTGCACAGTGAAGAAGTCGCACAGCCATGTGCGTGAGCGCGCGGGGCCGCTGCCGCCCGGCCGGCCCGGCCGCACCGTCGTGCAGAGCGAATCAAGGGGCCTCATAGGTGAGTACGTCCGCTGCGACCGGCTTCTGCCGAGTGACCGTCGTCGCGCCCGACAGCCGGATCGACGTCGCCCTGCCGGACGACATCGCCGTCGCCGACGTGTACCCGGAGATCCTGCGCCTGACCGGGCAGACCCAGCCCGCCGGCACCCCCACCGGCTACCACCTCGTGCGCCGCGACGGGACCGTCCTCGACAGCGCCCGCTCGCTCACCGCCCAGCACGTCCTGGACGGCGACCTGCTCGCGCTGCGCCCCTTCGCGGAGTCGCTGCCGCCCGCCGTGCACGACGACGTCAGCGACGCCATCGCCTCCGCCGTCACCCGTGACCACACGCTGTGGAGCGACGGCCTGCTGCGGTCCTGCGGCCTGGCGGGCGGGGCGCTGCTCCTCGCCCTCATGGGCCTCGTCCTGTGGTTCGCCGACCCCGTCCGGCACGACATGCACGGCCTGCCCGGCGCCGTCGCTGCCGCCACCGGCGTGCTGCTGACGGCCCTCGCGGGCGTACGGGCCCGGGTCTACGCCGACCGCGCCTCCGCCGTCGCCCTCGGCCTGGCCGCCCTTCCGCACATGATGATCGCCGGATCCGGCATCCTCGGCCCCGGGCCGGGCGAAGGGGCCGGCCGGCTGCAGTTCCTGCTGGGCTGCGCGGCCGTCGTCGTGGCCTCCACCGTGCTCGTGGCCGCCGTCCCCACCGGTGACGCCCCCTTTGTCGCCGCCCTGACCGCCGCGGCCACCGGCACCGTGGCCGCCTTCTGCGCGATCTTCACCGGGGCCGGGCCGTCCGAGACCGCCGCCGTCGTGGCCGTCGTCGCCATAGGGGCCGTCGCCTTCCTGCCCGGCCTGTCCGCCCGCGCCGCCCGCCTCCCCATCGGCTACGCCGCGCCCCGCTCCGCGACCGCCGGGTCCCCCGCCTCCCGCGGCGGCCGGGGGCCCGAGCCCGTGGACGCCGCTCTCGTCGCCGCGCAGGTCCGCCGTGGCCACGAGCTGCTGCTCGGGCTCGTAGGCGGCTGTGCGGCCCTCGTGACGGCCTCCGCGGCCGTCCTCGCCTTCGCCGCCGGCAGCAGCCCGTGGCCCCGCCTCCTCGCCCTGACCGCCGGTCTCGCGATGCTGCTGCGCGCCCGCCTCTTCCGTTACACCGCGCAGGTCGCCGCCGTCCTCGGCGCGGGCCTGGCCGCCCTCGCCCTGCTCGTCCTCGGCCTCGCCCTCCAGCCGGCCACCGGCGCGGGCGAAGGCTCTCCCGACGTCCGCACGCTCTGGCTCGCCGCAGCCGTAACCCTTGGTGGCGCCCTGCTCACCGCCGTCGCGCTGATCGTCCCCGCCCGCGGCCTGTCACCTTTTTGGGGGCGTGTTTCCGACCTGGCCGAGAGCGCCCTCCTCCTCGCGCTCGTCCCGCTGTGCCTCGCCGTCCTCGACCTGTACGCGGCGGCGCGCGGCCTGTCGGCCGGATAGAGCCGGACGGAGCAGGCGCGCCGCCCCAGGCCCCGCCCCAGGCCCTTCCGGCCGGAGGGCTGGTCCGGGCTGGTACTCTGTGCAACGGCCGTTTGTGTACGCGCCTCCGGAGCGCCCTTCGCGGGTCTCTGGGGACAGCGCCCAGCGGACCCCGCCTCCCGAGTAACGGAAGCTCCCTTGAGAAAGAGACCAAGGGCACTCGGTGGCCAAAAGACACTCAGAAGGAGTATCGCGTGTCGCTCGACGCCGCTACGAAGAAGCAGATCATGGCCGAGTTCGCCACCAAGGAGGGCGACACCGGCTCCCCCGAGGTCCAGGTTGCGATGCTCACCCGCCGTATCGCGGACCTGACCGAGCACCTCAAGATGCACAAGCACGACCACCACTCCCGTCGTGGTCTGCTGCTCCTGGTCGGTCAGCGTCGCCGCCTGCTGCAGTACCTGGCCAAGAAGGACATCACGCGCTTCCGCGCCCTGGTCGAGCGCCTCGGCATCCGCCGCGGTGCCGCCGGCGCCAAGTAAGACACCGTGAAGGGAGCGGTTCCCACCGACTGGGGGCCGCTCCCTTTGCGTATCTCGTGGAGAGCAGAAGCTTTGTAGTCTGGTTTCCACAACGGCACCTACGCCGAACCGTATGAGGAGGAGCGCTCAGCTCGCCGCCGGTCCTCGGTAGTGGCCCCCGGATCAGGGAAATCCGGGTGCTTCGATCGAAGACCGGCCAGCACAGACGCTTCTCCGCCATCGTCCCCGCCACACGGGCCGGGACGTAGACGAGGAGATATCCCTGGTGGAGAACGAGACCCACTACGCCGAGGCCGTCATCGACAACGGCGCCTTCGGCACCCGCACCATCCGCTTCGAGACGGGCCGCCTGGCCAAGCAGGCCGCCGGTTCCGCCGTGGCGTACCTGGACGACGACACCATGGTGCTGTCGGCCACCTCGGCTTCCAAGAAGCCCAAGGACCAGCTCGACTTCTTCCCCCTGACGGTGGACGTCGAGGAGCGCATGTACGCGGCCGGCAAGATCCCCGGCTCCTTCTTCCGCCGTGAGGGCCGTCCCTCCGAGGACGCGGTCCTGACCTGCCGTCTGATCGACCGGCCGCTGCGCCCCTCCTTCAAGAAGGGCCTGCGCAACGAGATCCAGATCGTTGAGACGATCATGGCGCTCAACCCCGACCACCTGTACGACGTGGTCGCGATCAACGCCGCCTCCTGCTCCACGCAGCTCGCGGGCCTGCCCTTCTCCGGTCCGATCGGCGCCACCCGCGTCGCTCTGATCAAGGGCCAGTGGGTCGCGTTCCCGACCCACACCGAGCTCGAGGACGCCGTCTTCGACATGGTCGTGGCCGGCCGCGTCCTGGAGGACGGCGACGTCGCGATCATGATGGTCGAGGCCGAGGCCACCGAGAAGACCATCCAGCTGGTCAAGGACGGCGCCGACGCCCCCACCGAGGAGGTCGTCGCCGCCGGTCTCGAGGCCGCGAAGCCCTTCATCAAGGTGCTGTGCCGCGCCCAGTCCGAGCTCGCCTCCAAGGCCGCCAAGCCCGAGGGTGAGTTCCCGGTCTTCCTGGACTACCAGGACGACGTCCTGGCCGCCCTGACCAAGGCCGTCCGCGACGAGCTCGCCCAGGCGCTCACCATCGCCGGCAAGCAGGAGCGCGAGACCGAGATCGACCGCGTCAAGGAGATCGCCGCCGAGAAGCTCCTGCCGGAGTTCGAGGGCCGCGAGAAGGAGATCTCCGCCGCGTACCGCTCGCTGACCAAGTCCCTGGTCCGTGAGCGCGTCATCAAGGAGAAGAAGCGGATCGACGGCCGTGGCGTGACGGACATCCGTACGCTCGCCGCCGAGGTCGAGGCCATCCCGCGCGTGCACGGCTCCGCCCTGTTCGAGCGTGGCGAGACCCAGATCCTGGGCGTCACCACCCTCAACATGCTCCGCATGGAGCAGCAGCTGGACACCCTCTCCCCGGTGACCCGCAAGCGCTACATGCACAACTACAACTTCCCGCCGTACTCCGTCGGCGAGACCGGCCGCGTCGGTTCGCCGAAGCGCCGCGAGATCGGCCACGGCGCCCTGGCCGAGCGGGCCATCGTGCCCGTCCTGCCGACGCGCGAGGAGTTCCCCTACGCCATCCGCCAGGTCTCCGAGGCGCTGGGCTCCAACGGCTCGACGTCCATGGGCTCGGTCTGCGCCTCCACCATGTCGCTGCTGAACGCCGGTGTGCCCCTGAAGGCCCCCGTCGCCGGTATCGCCATGGGCCTGATCTCCCAGGAGATCGACGGCAAGACGCACTACGTCGCCCTCACCGACATCCTCGGTGCGGAGGACGCCTTCGGCGACATGGACTTCAAGGTCGCCGGCACCAAGGAGTTCGTGACCGCCCTCCAGCTCGACACCAAGCTGGACGGCATCCCGGCCTCCGTCCTGGCCGCGGCCCTCAAGCAGGCCCGCGACGCCCGCCTCCACATCCTCGACGTGATGATGGAAGCGATCGACACGCCGGACGAGATGTCCCCCAACGCCCCGCGGATCATCACCGTCAAGATCCCCGTGGACAAGATCGGCGAGGTCATCGGCCCCAAGGGCAAGATGATCAACCAGATCCAGGAGGACACCGGCGCCGAGATCACGATCGAGGACGACGGCACCATCTACATCGGTGCTGCCGACGGCCCGGCCGCCGAGGCCGCCCGCGCCACGATCAACGGCATCGCCAACCCGACCATGCCCGAGGTCGGCGAGCGCTACCTGGGTACGGTCGTCAAGACCACCACCTTCGGTGCCTTCGTCTCCCTCATGCCGGGCAAGGACGGTCTGCTGCACATCTCGCAGATCCGCAAGCTCGCCGGCGGCAAGCGCGTGGAGAACGTCGAGGACGTGCTCGGCGTGGGCCAGAAGGTCCAGGTCGAGATCGCCGAGATCGACCAGCGCGGCAAGCTCTCCCTCGTTCCCGTCATCGAGGGCGAGGACGGCGACAAGGCCGACGAGACCAAGGACGAGTCCGCCAAGTGACGTCCCGTAGTACACGGAAGACGGCCCGCACCTCCTCGGAGGGGCGGGCCGTCGCCCGTACCCAAACGCTCCTCAAGGGCGAGAACGGCATCGGTACGGTCCGCCGCACCACCCTCCCGGGCGGCCTGCGCATCGTCACCGAGACCCTGCCGTCCGTGCGCTCGGCGACCTTCGGCATCTGGGCCAACGTCGGCTCCCGCGACGAGACCCCGGCCCTCAACGGCGCCACCCACTACCTGGAGCACCTGCTCTTCAAGGGCACGGCCAAGCGCAGCGCGCTCGACATCTCCTCGGCCATCGACGCCGTCGGCGGCGAGATGAACGCGTTCACGGCCAAGGAGTACACGTGCTACTACGCGCGCGTGCTCGACACCGACCTGCCGCTGGCCATCGACGTCGTCTGCGACATGCTCACCGGATCGCTGATCGACGCCGCCGACGTCGACGCCGAGCGCGGAGTGATCCTCGAAGAGATCGCGATGACGGAGGACGACCCCGGCGACTGCGTGCACGACCTGTTCGCGCACACCATGCTGGGCGACACGCCCCTGGGCCGCCCCGTCCTCGGCACCGTCGACACCATCAACGCCCTCACGCGCGACCAGATCGCCCGCTTCTACAAGAAGCACTACGACCCGACGCGCCTCGTCGTGGCCGCCGCGGGCAACGTCGACCACGCCAAGGTCGTCCGCCAGGTGCGCGCCGCCTTCGACCGCGCCGGCGCCCTGAACCGCACGGACGCCACGCCCGTCGGCCCGCGCTCCGGCGCCCGCACCATCCGCACCGCCGGCCGCGTGGAGGTCCTCGGCCGCAAGACGGAGCAGGCGCACGTCGTCCTCGGCATGCCCGGCCTGTCGCGCACGGACGACCGCCGCTGGGCGCTCGGCGTGCTCAACACCGCCCTCGGCGGCGGCATGAGCTCGCGGCTCTTCCAGGAGGTCCGGGAGAAGCGCGGCCTGGCCTACTCGGTCTACTCCTACACCTCGGGCTACGCCGACTGCGGCCTCTTCGGCGTCTACGCCGGCTGCCGCCCGAGCCAGGTCCACGACGTCCTGAAGATCTGCCGCGACGAGCTCGACAAGGTCGCCTCGGAGGGTCTGCCGGACGAGGAGATCAGCCGCGCCGTGGGGCAGCTCGCGGGCTCCACCGTCCTCGGCCTGGAGGACACCGGCGCGCTCATGAACCGCATCGGCAAGAGCGAGCTGTGCTGGGGCGACCAGATGTCCGTCGACGACATGCTGGCGCGCATCTCGGCCGTCACCCCGGACGAGGTCCGCGAAGTGGCCCGCGATGTACTGGGGCAGCGTCCTTCGCTGTCGGTCATCGGCCCGCTGAAGGACAAGCAGGCCGCGCGCCTGCACGAGGCCGTTTCTTAGTTCACCGCGGGATGTAGTTCACCGCTGTAGAGGGAAGCAGGGACGATGAGCAAGCTGCGCGTCGCGGTCGTCGGAGCCAAGGGCCGTATCGGCTCCGAGGCCGTACGGGCCGTCGAAGCCGCCGAGGACATGGAGCTGGTGGCCGCGCTGGGCCGGGGCGACCGGCTGGAGGCCCTGACCGAGGCGGGAGCCCAGGTCGTGGTCGAGCTGACGCACCCCGACTCGGTCATGGAGAACCTCGAGTTCTGCGTGCGCAACGGCATCCACGGCGTCGTCGGCACCACCGGCTGGACCGAGGAGCGCCTCGCGCAGCTGAACTCCTGGCTCGCGGCGTCGCCCTCCACGGGCGTGCTCATCGCCCCGAACTTCTCCATCGGCGCGGTCCTGACCATGGCCTTCGCCCAGCAGGCGGCCCGCTTCTTCGAGTCCGTCGAGGTCGTCGAGCTGCACCACCCCAACAAGGCGGACGCCCCCTCCGGCACGGCCACCCGCACCGCGCAGCTCATCGCCGCCGCACGGCGCGAGGCGGGCTGCGCCCCGCAGCCCGACGCGACGACGACCGCCCTGGAGGGCGCGCGCGGCGCGGACGTCGACGGGGTGCCCGTGCACGCCGTACGCCTCCGCGGCCTCCTGGCCCACCAGGAGGTGCTCTTCGGCGACACGGGCGAGACGCTCACCATCCGGCACGACTCGCTGCACCACAGCTGCTTCATGCCGGGCATCCTGCTCGGCGCGCGCCGCGTCGTGACCACCCCGGGCCTGACGTTCGGCCTGGAACACTTCCTGGACCTGGGCTGAGCACCGTGCGCGCCAAAATCGTCTACTTCGCCCTGGCCGCCGTCCTGGTCGTCTACTTCGTCCTGGTCGGCAGCCGTGGGGTGATGCTCATCCAGCAGGGCACCGCCGTCACCATCGCCTTCGGGGCCGCGGTGCTCGTCCTGCCGTTCATCGGTGCCTGGTTCCTCTACCAGACCACCAAGTTCGCGCGCGACGCCAACCGGCTGGCGCGGGAGCTGGAGGCCGAGGGAGGGCTGCCGGTGGACGACCTGGTACGCACCCCCTCCGGGCGCATCGACCGGGACTCCGCGGACGCCGTCTTCGCCCGGCGCAAGGCCGAGACGGAGGACGCCCCGTCCGACTGGCGCACCTGGTTCCGGCTGGCCGTCGCCTACCACGACGCCCGGGACACCCCCCGCGCCCGCAAGGCCATGCAGCGGGCGATCGCCCTGCACGACAGGAAGCCGCTGCGGGCGGACGCCGTATAGGACTCACCCGCACAGGACGCTGCGGACGCCGTAGTAAGCCGCACGGGGCGGCGGGCTCATCAGCCCGCCGCCCCGTGCGGCATTTTTGCGGCATCCGCAGTCCTGTTTTTACGGACTCCGCAGTTCTTACGGCGTCCGTAGCGTCCGTAGCGTCCGTAGCGTCCGTAGCGTCCGTGGCGTCGTCAGCGGCGGAAGTCCGCCGCCCAGCCCTCGACCGCGTCGCACGCCATGGCGAACGCCTGAGGCCGTCCGAGGAAGTCCGCCCCGTGGTCGGTCACCAGGGTGGTCAGGGGAGCGCCGTCCGCGCGCTCCACGACGACCGCCTGCCCCTGCACGGTGCGGGGGAGACCCAGCCACCGCACGGGCTGCTGCGTGGTGCGCACGGCCGTCACCCGGGTCCAGGGCACCGTCTTCGCGGACAGCAGCCGCACGTGCCGCAGGCCGTGCTCGCTCACCCACACTCCGGCCCGCACGAGGCGCACGGCCAGGACGATCAGCAGTACGGCGATGCCGACGCAGACGCCCGCCCCGGGCAGGGAGCCGGCCACGGCAATGATCATCGCCGCGAAGAGCACGTACGAGGCGAGCAGCAGCAACAGCGCGGTGACGCCGACGCGCCACGGCCCCGGGCGGTAGGGACGGCGCCAGCGGGCGAGGTCCTCGTCCCCGGTGGGCGGGGCGGCGGCCCCGGCGGCAGGCGCGAGCTCCTCGGCGTCGCGGTCAGCGGTCAGAAAGGGCAGGGGCACGAATTTCCTCACTCGTTAGCACGCACGCTCGAATGGCTGTGCCCGGTGAGGCTATAGAAAAGGGCGGGACCCGAACACACCAGGGTAGGTGCGCCGGATCCCGCCCGTCATGATCATCCGCAGGTCAGCGGCCGTCCGAGGCCTCGGAACGCTGCGACTGGTGCGTGTCCTGCGGGCTCGGCTGCAGCGACGGCATTCCGAACAGCAGCGCCCCGACCAGCCCCGTCGTCACCGTGAGACCCACGAGCACACGACCGGCCAGCTGCGAGCGGCTCGGGCGTTCTCGGGGCGGCGGCGTGACGTTGCTGCGGTAGCGCTCTGCCTCGGCGACGAAGGCGAACGGCACGGGCTCTCGCCGGCGGAACATGATGGGGGCTCTCCTAGGAACCTCGAAAACTGCTGCTGTCGTACGTAAGGACGATCGCAGCGGGCGGATGGTGCCCGTTTTCGCCGACTTCTGTGAAAAATCTCAACCAGTGGGCAGCTTGCGCCGCCCGGGCGGGGCCGTCGGCGGCCGAGTGTCAGTGGCGGCCCGTAGGCTGGGCGCCGCCCCGAGCCACGCAACTGGAAGGACCCCGCCGGTGACCGACAGCCCCACCGAGACCGCCAAGGAAGCCAAGCCCACGTTCCGCGGTGACGTGACCGTCGAGCTGGTCAAGCACAGCGCGGCCGACTCCGACGTGCTGTGGGCGGCCCGCGTCTCCACCGCCGGCGAGCAGTCCCTGGAAGAGATCACCAAGGACCCGGAGCGGTCCAAGGGGCTGATCAACTACCTGATGCGCGACCGCCACGGCAGCCCCTTCGAGCACAACTCGATGACCTTCTTCATCAGCGCCCCGATCTTCGTCTTCCGCGAGTTCATGCGCCACCGCGTGGGCTGGTCGTACAACGAGGAGTCCGGTCGCTACCGCGAGCTGCAGCCCGTTTTCTACGTCCCGGACGCCGAGCGCAAGCTGGTCCAGGAGGGCCGCCCCGGCAAGTACGTCTTCGTCGAGGGCACCGACGCGCAGCACGAGCTCACCACGCGCGTCATGGAGAACACCTACCGCGAGGCCTACGAGGCCTACCAGGAGATGCTGGCCGCCGGCGTGGCCCGCGAGGTCGCGCGCTCGGTGCTGCCCGTCGGCCTGTTCTCCTCGATGTACGCCACGTGCAACGCCCGCTCGCTGATGCACTTCCTCGGCCTGCGCACGCAGCACGAGCAGGCGGCCGTGCCGTCCTTCCCGCAGCGGGAGATCGAGATGGTCGGCGAGAAGATGGAGGCGGAGTGGGCGAAGCTCATGCCCCTCACGTACGCCGCGTTCAACAAGAACGGCCGCGTCGCCCCCTGACCGGGCGGTCTCTGCGACCGGGCGATCCTCGGCGGCACCCCTCGGGCCGGGCGGCTTCGTCGCCGGCTCCGGGGTGCCGTACGGCCCGGTAACTACAGTGTCCGTATTGCGGCTTTTCAGGGCTTTAATCTAGTCTGAAAAGACGGACCCGGCACTGCTTGAACCCCCGAGCAGGCAGTGCCGGGATCCCTTTGGCACTCCCCGAGGGGGCACCTCACGGTGAGCAACGAGTAGCGTGACCCTCATGGCTCCGACCTCCACACCGCAGACGCCCTTCGGGCGGGTCCTGACCGCCATGGTCACGCCCTTCACCGCTGACGGTGCCCTCGACCTCGACGGCGCTCAGCGGCTCGCCGCCCACCTCGTGGACGCCGGCAATGACGGCCTCATCGTCAACGGCACCACCGGCGAGTCCCCGACCACCAGCGATGCGGAGAAAGCCCAGCTCGTACGGGCCGTGGTCGAGGCGGTCGGAGACCGCGCCCACGTCGTCGCCGGAGCCGGCACCAACGACACCCGCCACAGCGCCGAGCTGGCCCGCGCCGCCGAGAAGGCGGGCGCGCACGGCCTCCTCGTCGTCACGCCGTACTACAACAAGCCCCCGCAGGAGGGCCTGGTCCGGCACTTCACCGCCGTCGCCGACGCCACCGGCCTCCCGGTGATGGTCTACGACATCCCCGGCCGCAGCGGCGTCGCCATCGACACCGAGGCCCTCGTCCGGCTGGCGGACCACCCCCGCATCGTCGCCAACAAGGACGCCAAGGGCGACCTCGGCGCGACGAGCTGGGCCATCGCCCGCTCCGGACTCGCCTGGTACTCCGGCGACGACATGCTGAACCTGCCGCAGCTCGCCGTCGGCGCCGTCGGCTTCGTCTCCGTCGCCGGCCACTTCGTCGCCGCCGACCTGCGCGCCATGACCGACGCCTTCCTGGCCGGTGACGTCCGCAAGGCCACCGAGATCCACCAGAAGCTGCTCCCCGTCTTCACGGGCCTCTTCCGCACCCAGGGCGTCATGACCACCAAGGCCGGCCTGGCCCTGCAGGGGCTGCCCGCCGGCCCCGTGCGGATGCCGCTCGTCGAGCTCACCGAGCAGGAGACCGAGCAGCTCCGGCGCGACCTCACGGCCGGCGGCGTCCAGCTCGGCTGAGCCGCCGCCCCGCGGACCGCACACCACCGGTCCGCCCACGACTTCACAACTCAATACGCACGGACCACACAACTGAAGACCGAAAAACCGAAGATCCAAAAACAACTGCAAGTGCACGAAGGTCACGCGCGCCATATGTCCTGCGGGCATGTGGCGTGCGTGGTGAGGAGAGTCTTTTGAGCCACCCGCATCCTGAACTCGGTCCCCCGCCGAAGCTCCCCGAGAACGGCCTGCGCGTCACCCCGCTCGGCGGCCTGGGAGAGATCGGCCGCAACATGACGGTCTTCGAGTACGGCGGCCGCCTGCTGATCGTCGACTGCGGAGTGCTCTTCCCCGAGGAGGAGCAGCCCGGAATTGACCTGATCCTGCCCGACTTCTCGTCCATCCGTGACCGCCTCGACGACATCGACGGCATCGTGCTCACGCACGGTCACGAGGACCACATCGGCGGCGTCCCCTACCTGCTCCGCGAGAAGCCGGACATCCCCCTGATCGGCTCCAAGCTGACCCTGGCCCTCATCGAGGCCAAGCTGCAGGAGCACCGCATCCGGCCGTACACGCTCGAGGTCGTCGAAGGCCACCGCGAGCGCATCGGCCCCTTCGACTGCGAGTTCATCGCGGTCAACCACTCCATCCCGGACGCGCTGGCCGTCGCCATCCGCACCCCCGCCGGCATGGCCGTGCACACCGGTGACTTCAAGATGGACCAGCTCCCGCTGGACCGCCGCCTCACCGACCTGCCGGCCTTCGCCAAGCTGGGCGAGGAGGGCATCGACCTGCTGCTCGTGGACTCCACGAACGCCGAGGTCCCCGGTTTCGTCCCGCCCGAGCGCGACATCTCCGGCGTCCTGCGCCAGGTGTTCGCCGGCGCCCAGAAGCGCATCATCGTGGCCAGCTTCGCCAGCCACGTGCACCGCATCCAGCAGATCCTCGACGCGGCCCACGAGTACGGGCGCCGCGTGGCCTTCGTCGGCCGCTCGATGGTCCGCAACATGGGCATCGCCCGCGACCTGGGCTACCTGCGGATCCCCGCCGGCCTCGTCGTGGACGTGAAGACGCTCGACGACCTGCCGGACGACGAGGTCGTGCTGGTGTGCACGGGCTCCCAGGGCGAGCCCATGGCGGCCCTGTCCCGGATGGCCAACCGCGACCACCAGATCCGGATCGTCCAGGGCGACACCGTCATCCTGGCCTCGTCCCTCATTCCGGGCAACGAGAACGCGGTCTACCGCGTGATCAACGGCCTGACCCGCTGGGGCGCGAACGTCGTCCACAAGGGCAACGCCCGCGTCCACGTCTCGGGCCACGCCTCCGCGGGCGAGCTGCTGTACTTCTACAACATCTGCAAGCCCAGGAACCTCATGCCGGTGCACGGCGAGTGGCGTCACCTGCGGGCCAACGCAGAGCTCGGTGCGCTGACCGGTGTCCCCAAGAACCACATCGTGATCGCCGAGGACGGCGTCGTCGTGGACCTGGTCAACGGCGCCGCGAAGATCGTCGGCAAGGTCCAGGCGGGTTACGTGTACGTGGACGGCCTCTCGGTCGGCGACGTCACCGAGACCTCGCTCAAGGACCGCCGCATCCTCGGCGACGAGGGCATCATCTCCGTCTTCGTCGTGGTCGACAGCACGACGGGCAAGGTGGTGAGCGGCCCGCAGATCCAGGCGCGCGGTTCCGGCATCGAGGACGCCGCGTTCTCGGCGGTCGTCCCCAAGATCGAGGAAGCGATCGCCAAGTCCGCCTCCGACGGCGTCGTGGAGCCGCACCAGCTCCAGCAGCTCGTCCGCCGGACGATGGGCAAGTGGGTCTCCGACACCTACCGCCGCCGCCCGATGATCCTCCCCGTGGTCGTCGAGGTCTGACCCGGTGACGAGGCGTCCCTGACGCCTCGTCAACCGAACGGACGGCCGCCCCGGCACCGATTTGCATCCGGGCGCGGCCGTCCAGTAGGTTTACGGCTCCACCGCAAGGGGAACCCCAACACGTTCGTGAACGTGAAGGATCGTTCCGATGGCGGTGGGGAATCCCGACCGGATCGATCTGATAAAGTCGGGATCACCGCCGGAAAGCGAAAGCTGAAAGGCGAAACCCCGCTCCAACAGGGGGCCGGAAACGGAATTCGGAACCGACTGCTTCTTTCGAGAGGCGGGGGGAACGGAAAACGGATCTGGTAAGGTTGGAAACAACGAAGGGAAGCGCCCGGAGGAAAGCCCGAGAGGGTGAGTACAAAGG
>NZ_JBPQTS010000114.1:0-25431 GCF_051386455.1 Streptomyces sp. URMC 124 | reverse complement strand
GCGCAGCGGGGGCGGGGCGGGGACGGCCGGCCGCGCGAGCGGTCTCAGCTGGTGAAGGCGATGTCGTACTCGACCCGCCAGCGGTCGGCGCGCACGACGATGTCGGAGGTCTCCACGGCCCGGCCGTCGCCGTCGAAATGGGTGCGCTCGATGACCGTGACGCAGCTTCCGGCGGCGCAGCCGAGCGCCTCGGCCTCCGGTGTGCTCGCCGGCCGGGAGCCCACCAGCTCCCGGGCCCGCACGACCCGGATGCCGATGGCCGCGAGCCGCCCGCGGACCCCGCGCCGGGCGTAGGGCCCGCGCTCGGGCAGGGCGACGTCGGTGCCCTCGGTGATGGCGAGCGGCTCCCAGCTGGTGGCGAGCTGCACGGGGTGCCGGTTGGCCAGGTATTCGTACTGGGTGCAGAGGACGCGGGTGCCCACGCCGATGTGCAGCCGCTCGGCGATCCGCTCCGGGGCGGCGGTTTCGGTGGATGACGCTTCCCACGTAAGAGTGGTGTTGCGGCCCGTGCCGCCGTCGGGCGGGGGCTGCCGGCCGGGCTGCTCACCCCGCCGCGGGACGGGCGGCCCGTAGCCCCGGATCTGGGCGGCGAAGGGGGAGTCGACGGCGCCGGTGGAGCGCAGCAGGGTGCCGAGGGGTGCCCGGTCGGTGACGAACACGCCGCGCCCGAACTGGCCTTCCGCGTACCCGGCGGCCTTGAGCACGCGCACCGCCCGGTCCACGGTCTGGTCGCTCGCCGCGTAGGCCCGCTTGAGCTCGGAGCGGGAGGGGATGCGCTCGCCCACGGCGAGCCCGCCCTCGTCGATGCGCCGGCGCAGATCGTCCGCGATGCGCTGGTAGACGGGCCTGCTGTCGCCCACCCCCGGCTCCCTTCCCCCGGGATTTCCCCCGAGTTCCCCCAGTCCGTCCCCCTCAGGCTAGGTACCCAGGCCCGGTCTGTGTACCTAGGGCAAATGGCGGGCAATACGCAACGAATACCCATATCAATGCGTGTCATGGCTGAAGTCCCCTATAGAGGGGAATAGCTTGCCCGGATGGTGAGCGTCGACCCGAAGAGCGCGGAGAGTGGGCGGGACTGGGCATGGCCGTCGATCCCCTGATCGAACTACGTGGTGTCAACAAGCACTACGGCAAGCTGCATGTCCTGAAGGACATCGACCTCACCGTCGGCCGGGGCGAGGTGGTCGTCGTCATCGGCCCCTCCGGCTCCGGCAAGTCCACGCTGTGCCGGGCCATCAACCGCCTGGAGCCCGTCGAGTCCGGCACCATCCTCCTCGACGGGCAGCCGCTGCCCGAGGAGGGGCGCGAGCTCGCCAAACTGCGCGCCGAGGTCGGGATGGTCTTCCAGTCCTTCAACCTCTTCGCCCACAAGACCGTGCTCGCCAACGTCTCCCTGGCGCCGCTGAAGGTCCGCAAGCGGTCCAAGGAGGAGGCCGACCGGCGCTCGCGCGAGCTGCTGGAGCGCGTCGGCCTGCTCGCCCACGCCGACAAGTACCCCGCCCAGCTCTCGGGCGGCCAGCAGCAGCGCGTGGCCATCGCCCGCGCCCTGGCCATGGAGCCCAAGGCCCTGCTCTTCGACGAACCGACGTCCGCGCTCGACCCGGAGATGATCAATGAGGTGCTGGAGGTCATGCAGCAGCTCGCCCGGGACGGCATGACGATGGTCGTCGTCACCCACGAGATGGGCTTCGCCCGCTCCGCCGCCAACCGCGTGGTGTTCATGGCCGACGGCCGCATCGTCGAGGACCGCTCTCCCGAGCAGTTCTTCACCGCACCCGAGAGCGAGCGCGCCAGGGACTTCCTCTCCAAGATCCTCAAGCACTGAGCGGGGAGTGCTGCGCAGATGAACAGCCATGGGAACCGGCGCCTGTTCAGGCAGCTGGACAGGCGTCTGAACAGGCACGGGAACCGGCCCCTTCCAGGAGCCGGCACGGCCCGTACGGCCCGCACAGCCCATACGGCCCGCGCGTGGACCCGCCGAGCCACCGGCCTGGCCCTCGCCGGGCTCGCCCTGCTCGCCGCGGCCGCCTGCGGCAAGCCCGGCAGCCCGCCCGTCAAGGGGCCCAAACCCGAAGCGCTGCCCGTCTACACGGTCGACGAGGGCTTCCGGCTGCCCGACTCGCCCACCTGGCGGGCCGCCAAGGCCCGCGGCCACCTCGTCGTCGGCGCCAAGGAGGACCAGCCCTACATGGGCGAGAAGGACCCCGCCACGGGCGTCTACTCCGGCTACGACATCGAGATCGCCCGCATGATGTCCGCCTCCCTGGGCTTCGACCCCAAGACCATCCGCTTCCGCACCATCGCCTCCGCCAACCGCGAAACCGCCCTCCAGAACGGCCAGATCGACTACTACGTCGGCACCTACACCATCAACGCCCTGCGCAAGAAGCAGGTCGGCTTCGCCGGGCCGTACTACATCGCCGGGCAGTCGCTGCTCGTCCGCACCGACGAGACGGACATCAACGGCCCCCAGGACCTGGCGGGCAAGCGCGTCTGCTCGGCGGCCGGCTCCACCCCGCTGCAGCGCATCGAGCGCGAGTACCCCAAGGCCGTCGCCGTCGCCTACGACACCTACTCGGTCTGCGTGGACAACCTCCTCAGCCTCCAGGTCGACGCCGTCACCACCGACGACACCATCCTCATGGGCTTCGCGGCCAAGGCCCCCGACGAGCTGAAGATCGCCGGGAAGCCCTTCTCCAAGGAGCCCTACGGCATCGGCGTGCCCCGCGGCGACAACGCCCTGCGCTTCGCCCTGGACGACGCCCTGGTGGCGCACGAGAAGAACGGCGACTGGAAGAAGGCGTACGACGCGACCCTCGGCCTGTCCGGGGTGCCCGCCCCGCCGCCGCCCGCCGTCGACCGCTACCCGGCGAGCTGAGGAGCCCCCCGTGAACGTCCTCACCGACAACCTCTCCCTGTACGGCAAAGGGCTGTTGGGCACCGTGGAGCTCACCGTCTACGCCTCGCTGCTCGCCCTCGTGCTCGGCTTCGTGATGGCCTCCTTCCGGGTCGCCCCCGTCGGCTCCCTGCGGGTCTTCGGCACGGTGTGGGTGACCGTGCTGCGCAACACCCCGCTGACGCTGCTGTTCTTCGCGGTGCTGCTCGGCCTGCCACGATTCGGCGTCGTCCTGCCCTTCGAGCTCTTCGCCGTCCTCGCCCTGGGCTGCTACACGTCGGCCTTCATCTGCGAGGCCTTGCGCTCCGGCATCAACACCGTGCCGACCGGGCAGGGAGAGGCGGCCCGCAGCCTCGGCATGACCTTCGGGCAGACCCTGAGCCTGGTCGTGCTGCCGCAGGCCTTCCGCTCCGTCATCCCGCCCGTCGGCTCCACCCTGATCGCGCTCGCCAAGAACTCCGCGATCGCCGGGTCGTTCAGCGTGACCGAGCTCCTCGGCACGTACAAGCCGCTCAACGAGCTCGGCTACAGCGTCATCTGGTCCTTCATCTGGATCGCCGTCGGCTATCTGATCGTCACCCTGTCCATCAGCGCGATCTTCAACGTGCTGGAGAAGCGCTGGGGAGTGCCCCGATGACCGACACCGCGCTCTACGACATCCCCGGGCCGATGGCCCGGCGGCGCCACCTGATCTACGGGCTGGTCTCCACCGCCGTGATCCTGGGGATCGTCGCCTGCGTGATCTACCTGCTGTTCGACACCAACCAGTTCACGGCGGAGAAGTGGCGGCCCTTCACCTACCAGGGCATCCAGGAGCTGCTGCTGCGCGGCCTCGGCAACACGCTCAAGGCCTTCGCCTACGCCGCCGTGCTCTCCCTCCTCCTCGGCGGGCTGCTGGCCTCGGGCAGGCTCTCCGAGCACCGGGTCGTGCGCTGGACCGCCACGGTCTTCGTGGAGTTCTTCCGGGCCATGCCGGTCCTGGTGATGATCTTCTTCGTCTTCGTCGCCCTCAAGGTCCAGCCGCTGCCGGCCCTCGTCACCGGGCTCACCCTCTACAACGGCTCGGTGCTCGCCGAGGTCTTCCGCAGCGGGGTGAACTCCGTCGACCGCGGCCAGCGGGAGGCGGCCTACGCCCTGGGCATGCGCAAGACGCAGGTGATGACCCACGTGCTGGTGCCGCAGGCGGTCCGCGCCATGCTGCCGACGATCATCAGCCAGCTGGTCGTCGCGCTCAAGGACACCTCGCTCGGCTTCCTGATCACCTACGAGGAGTTCCTGCACGCGGGCAAGCTCATCGCCAGCAACCTGGACTACGGGCTGCCGTTCATCCCCGTCGTCCTGATCATCTCCCCGATCTACATCGGCATGTGCATGCTCCTGTCCTGGTTCGCGACGTGGGTCGCCAAGCGCCAGCGCCGCAGCCTGAAGACGGAGGCGGTGGAGGTCGCCCCGGCGGAGCCCGGCACCCTGATGCCGGGTGCCGGGCAGATCCATCCGTGACCGTCACTGCGTGACGGTCACGGTGCCGGTCATGCCCAGCCCCTCGTGCGGGGTGCAGTGGTAGCGGAAGGTCCCCGGAGTGGGGAAGGACACCGGTGGGGACGCCTGGCCCGGGGCGACCAGGAAGTTCCAGCCCGGCGAGTCGGACGTGGTGGTGTGCGTGCTGCCGCTGGTGTTGACCCAGGTGACCGTGTCACCGGCTCTGACGGTCACCGTCTGCGGGACGAACCGGAAGTTCGCCATCGCCACCGTGTGCGAGGCGAACGTCCTGCTCTCGGCCGTCGTGGGGCCGGCCGTGAGCGCTCCCAGCGACACGACCGTCAGCAGTGCGGCGAAGAGGCGCAGGAGCGAGCGAACGGGTGAGCGTGCCATGAGGCCCTCCTCGGACGTGTGTGCGGTGAAGCTGCCCTCCGCCGGATGCGGCAACCGCCCGTCACTCGAATGTGCTACCGAAATGGGGCCTCGGGGTACGGTGGGGCGCCGGTGGGTGACGGCGCCGCTCGCCGCGTCACGCGTCCGTCTGCGCGTTACGCGTCCGCGCGCCGTGTCACGCCTCCGCGCCGAGCCACAGGTCCGGGCCGAAGACCTCGTAGTGGATGTCCGCGGCGGCGACCCCCGCTGCCAGGAGCTGCGCGCGCGCCGAGCGGAGGAAGGGCAGCGGGCCGCAGAGGTAGGCCGTGGTGCCCGCGGGGACGTCGATGCGGGAGAGGTCGGCGTAGCCCGTGCGGTCGGCGGGCCACTCGCCCTCGGGCTGCTCGTACCAGATGTGCGCGACCGCGTCCGGGAGCTTCTCCGTCAGCTGCAGCAGGTCGCTGCGGAAGGCGTGGGTGGACTCGCTGCGGTCGGCGTGGACGGCGATCACGCGGCGGCGCGAGCCGGTCGCGGCGAGGTGCGAGAGCATCCCTGTCATCGGGGTGCAGCCGATGCCGGCGGAGGCCAGCAGGACGGGGGAGGTGCCGTCGTCCAGGGCCACGTCCCCGCAGGGCGTGCCGATCAGCAGCGTGGCGCCCACGGGCGCGTGGTCGTGCAGGTGGTGGGAGACCTCGCCGTCCGGGTCGCCGGACACGCGCTTGACGGAGAACTGCAGGGCGTCGTCGGGGTGGCCGGAAAGGCTGTACTGACGGATCTGCCGCGCGCCGTCCGCAAGCTCCGTGCGAACCGAGACGTACTGCCCCGGGCGGGCGGCGGGCAGCGGGCGGCCGTCCAGCGGCTGCACCAGGAAGGTGGTCACCTCCGCGGTCTCCTCGATGCGGCCGGTGACGCGGTACGGGCGGAAGGCCTCCCCGGCGGCGGTGCCGCTCTGCTCGTACAGGCCGGCCTCCAGGGCGATGAGGGCGTTGGCCATCAGCCAGTAGACCTCGTCCCACGCCGCGGCCACCTCCTCGGTCACCGCCTCGCCCAGCACCTCCGCGATGGCGGCGAAGAGGTGCAGGTGGACCACGTGGTACTGCTCGGGGGCGATCCCCAGGGAGACGTGCTTGTGGGCGATGCGGGAGAGCATCGCGTCCGGGCGGGTCTCCGGGTGCTCGAGCAGGGCGGTCGCGAAGGCGGCTATCGAACCGGCGAGGGCCTGCTGCTGGGTGCCGTTCGCCTGGTTGCCGCGGTTGAACAGATCGCGCAGCAGCTCGGGGTGGGCGGCGAAGAGCTTGTCGTAGAAGAGCGGGGTGATCTCACCGATGGCGCCACCGACGGCGGGGAGGGTGGCGCGGACGATCTCGGTCGACTTGGGGGACAGCATCGGCGCTCCTTAATTGGTATGTGAAACTCGTATTTATGGTCGTGCGAAGGGCCGTCGGGGCGGCAGGGGCTCAGTCCTGCGGGCGCATGCCGAGGCTCAGCAGGACCGGGCCGGTGGGCGGCCCCGTCAGCTCCTCGACGGTGAGGGGGTCCAGGGCGGCGTAGAACGCCTCCTGAGCACTTCGCAGGGCTCCGCGCAGCTTGCACGCCGCGCGCAGGGGGCAGGGTGGATCGTCCTCGCAGCCGACGACGTCGCCGGTGCCTTCGAGCTCGCGCACCAGCCGGCCGACGGAGCCCGTGCGTCCCACGCTGGTGAGGGTGAGTCCGCCGCCGCGGCCCCGGCGGGCCTCGACGACGCCCAGATGCTGCATTCTGCTGACGACCTTGGCGGCGTGGGTGTACGGCACTCCGACGGCCTCGGCCACCTCGCGGGTGGTGGGGCTGTCGTCGCCGGCCACGGCCAGGCGCATGGCGATGCGCAGCGCTATGTCGGTGCTCTTGGTCAATCGCACACCTGCACTGTATCTAATTCGACTTTACGACTCCAATTAACTTCTGCCCCCTTAGTTGACAGACGGTCACCACCCGGCGAGTCTGACGTCCGCGATCACCGCAAGACGTACTCAGGACGACCCGACGGAGGAACTGGTGGCACACGCGCACGGACGTGGCGGGCGGTACGGGAAGGGGCTCGCGGCGCTCGGCGCGGCGGCGGCCCTGACGGCGGGGGCCTGCGGCGCTGCGACGGCGGCGGACGCGGAGGGAAGCGCGGCCGCGACCCCCACCGGTGGCCAGCGCTACGTCGCCCTCGGCGACTCCTACACCTCCGCCCCCGGTGTTCCCGAGCAGACCGGTGGCGACTGCGCCCGCTCCAGCGTCAACTACCCGGCGCTCACCGCGAAGGCCCTGCACCACACGTCCTTCAAGGACGTCAGCTGCAGCGGCGCCAAGACCGACGACATGTGGCGCGCCCAGGGCGACAACCCGCCGCAGCTCAACGCGCTCGGCCGGAACACCCGCCTCGTCACGCTCGGCATCGGCGGCAACGACATCGGCTTCGGCGACATCATCGGCACCTGCGCCCAGCTGTCCGTCACGGACCCGGCCGGCGCCCCCTGCCGCACGAAGTACACCGAGGGCGGCACGGACCAGCTCACCGCGCGCATCGCCGGCGCCGCGCCGAAGGTCGCCAAGGTGCTGCAGGACGTGCACAAGCGCGCCCCGCACGCGCGCGTGGTGCTCGTCGGCTACCCGGCGATCATGCCGGAGGACGGCGTCGGCTGCTTCCCGGCCGTGCCGATCGCCGCGGGCGACGTCCCGTACCTGCGCGACACCGAGAAGAAGCTCAACACGATGCTGCAGGGCGAGGCCCGCAAGGCCGACGTCCGCTTCGCCGACACGTACAAGCCGACCCTCGGCCACGACGTGTGCAAGCCCACCGCGGACCGCTGGATCGAAGGCGCCCAGCCGGAGAACCCGGCCGCCCCGTTCCACCCCAACGCCAAGGGCGAAGCGGCCATGGCCACGGCGGTGACGAAGGCGGCCCGCGGCTACTGACGCGCCGCGCCGGCCACGTCTCTCCGCCGCGACGGCGGCCCGCCAGGACGGCGGAGCCCGGCGGTGCCGCCCGGCCTGAGGCCGGCCCGGCACCGCCGGTTGGCGTTGGGGGGAGTGCGCTGTGTCCGGGTGTCCGGGTGCGTGGGTGTGCCCGCCGGCTTCTTCCGCCTGAGGCCGCTCCGGTACCGCCGGGCGCGTCCGGTGGGGGTTGCGCGCCGTGGCGGTGGAGGGGTGCGCCGGTCCGGGGGGCGCGGGTGTGCCCGCCGGTCCTTCCGCCGCGACGGTGGGGCGCCACAACGCCGGTTTCCGGCGGTGCCGCACGGCCGACGCCGGTCCGGCACCGCCGGTGGCGTCCGGTGGGCGTTGCGCGCCTGGGCGGTGGGGGAGTTGGGCGCGGCGGCCTGTCTTCCGGCTCGCCCCGCGAGTAGGCTCCGGGGCCCGCTCGCCGCTTGGAGGCAGAATGGCCCGCCCGAGAACGAAGAAGCCGCCCCACCGACGTCTGCCCGTGCTCGCCGCGACGGCCTCCCTGGTCGTCGGAATCGGCGTCCTCCCCGCCGCCGCCCAGACGGGCCGCACGTCGGCCAAGACCCCCGTCGCCGCCGGCTACGGCGGCGCCGTGGCCAGTGTCGATGCCGACGCCTCGGCCGCCGGCATCGAAGTGCTCCGCAAGGGCGGCAACGCCGTCGACGCCGCCGTGGCCACCGCCGCCGCGCTGGGCGTCACCGAGCCGTACTCCGCGGGCGTCGGCGGAGGCGGCTACTTCGTACACTACGACGCGAAGCGGCACCAGGTCTCCACCATCGACGGCCGCGAACGCGCCCCGCTGAGCGCGGACAAGAACCTCTTCCTGGAGAAGGGCAAGCCCATCCCCTTCGCCGACGCCGTCACCAGCGGCCTGAGCGTCGGCACCCCCGGCACCCCCGCCACCTGGGACACCGCTCTGCGCACGTGGGGCACCCGCTCGCTCGCCCAGGTGCTGCGCCCCGCCGAGCGCATCGCCCGCTCGGGCTTCACGGTCGACGCCACCTTCCGTCAGCAGACGGCCGACAACGAGGCCCGTTTCAAGGACTTCCCGGCGACGGCGAAGCTCTTCCTGCCCGGCGGCCGCCCGCCCGCCGTCGGCAGCACCCTCAAGAACCCCGACCTGGCCCGCACTTACGCGCTGCTGGGCGAGCGCGGCGTCGGCGCCCTCTACCGCGGCGAGGTGGGCCGCGACATCGTCCGGACCGTCCGCAAACCGCCCGTCGACCCCGCCTCCGGGCGCGTGGCCCGCCCAGGCGACCTGACCGAGCGGGACCTGCGGGAGTACGGCACGGAGCGCCGGGCGCCGACCCGCACGTCCTACCGCGGCCTGGACGTCTACGGCATCGGCCCGTCCTCCTCCGGCGGCACGACGGTCGCCGAGGCCCTCAACATCCTGGAGAAGAGCGACCTTTCGAAGCTCGACACGAAGAGCTACCTGCACCGCTACATCGAAGCCAGCAGGATCGCCTTCGCCGACCGCAACCGCTGGGTGGGCGACCCGGCCTTCGAGTCCGTGCCCGTCAAGGGCCTGACCTCCCAGCGGTACGCGGACTCGCGCGCCTGCCTGATCAAGGACGGGTCGGCGCTCACCAGCCCACTGGCGCCCGGCGACCCGCGCCGCCCGGTGCCGTGCGGCACCCACGGCAAGGCCGCACCCACTCCGTACGAGGGCGAGCACACCACCCATCTGACGGTCGCCGACAAGTGGGGCAACGTCGTCGCCTACACGCTCACCATCGAGCAGACCGGCGGCAGCGGCATCACCGTCCCCGGCCGCGGCTTCCTGCTCAACAACGAGCTGACCGACTTCTCCTTCGTCCCCGTCACCCCGGGCGTGCACGACCCGAACCTGCCCGGTCCGGGCAAGCGCCCGCGCTCGTCGATGTCGCCGACGATCGTCCTCGACCACGGGCGGCCCGCGTTCGCCCTCGGCTCGCCCGGCGGAGCCACGATCATCACCACGGCGCTGCAGACCCTCCTCAACCACGTGGACCGCGGGATGCCGCTCGTCGACGCGATCGCCGCGCCGCGCGCGAGCCAGCGCAACGCCGCCGCCACCGAGCTGGAACCGGGCCTGTGGAACAGCCCGCTGCGCGGCCGGCTGGAGGGCATCGGGCACGCCTTCAAGCTCAACCCCGAGATCGGGGCGGCGACCGGCGTGCAGCTGCTGCCGGACGGCCGGTGGGCGGCCGCCGCCGAACGGACGCGGCGCGGCGGAGGCTCGGCGATGGTGGTGCACCCCAGCGGGAAACCGCCGGTGCGCTGAAATGCGCCCGGACCGGTGACGGGACGGGCGCATCACCGGCCGCGGCCACGGTGAACATGACAGGCATATGGCTGCGCACTGTGGAGAACCCGCCGGCCGGCGCCGGGCCGTCACCGGCCTCCCGGGCCCTGTGACCGCACTGTCCCTGCTGTGGGGCGCGCTCGCGGTGTGGCTGCTGGGCAGCCCCGCCGCGAGCGCGGCACCGGCGTCCCCGGCCACCTGCAAGGTCGGCTCCTACCTGAGCGACCTGTACGACATCGATCCCGCGGAGCACACGTTCTCCGCCCGGCTGTCCCTGTGGTCCGTGTGCGCCCGCAAGGACGAGGACCCCCTGCCGACGGCGTCCTTCAGCAACGCCAACGACCCGGAGAAGGGCGAGCCGACCCTGACGTCGGAAGGGGGCCGGTTCCGGGACGTGATGCTCCTGCAGGGAGTGTTCCGGCAGAACTGGGACGTACGGGCCTTCCCCTTCGACCGGCACCGGATCGAGGTCGTGGTCACCGCACTGCCCGATACCGATCACTTCCGCTTCGCCCCGGACGACGACAACTCCGCCGCCAACCCGGGCATCGAACCGCCCGGCTGGCGGGTGACCGGCTTCCGGCTCGCGACCGCCGAGCGGCACTACCCGACCAACTTCGGCGACCCCACGCTGCCGCGGGGGGCCGGCAGCACCCACAGCCGTCTCCTCATCCGGATCGACCTGGCGCGCGCCGACCCCACCGTCTTCTGGAAGCTGACCGGCCCGCTCTACCTGATGCTGCTCATCGGCACGGCGACCTTCCTGCTGCCCTCGCACAGCGAGGAGCTGGGCATGGCCGAGCGGCTGGACACGCTGCAGAGCAGACTGGCCCTGCTGGGCGGCGGGCTGTTCGTCGTCATGCTCAACCTGCAGCAGGTGAACACCGTGGTCACCAGCAGTACGGGGCTGACCCTCATCGACGGGCTGCACCTGCTGACCCTCGGCTGGGTGCTGGTGGCCGTGCTCGGCACGGTGCTCTCCTGGCGCTGGACGGTCCGCGGCGGCGACCCGGCCCTCGCCGAGCGGCTCCACCACCGGGGCGCCTTCCTCGGCCTGGTGGGCTACGCGCTGGTGGCCGCCGTCATGGTGGGTGCCGCGGCAGCGGCGGGGTGAGCCGTGTCAGCCCAGCAGGCCGATGACCTCGTCCGTCGTGCCGGTCTCCGCCAGGCGCGGCAGGACCTTCTCGACGGTGACGCGGTGCACCTCCGGGTCGGTGTCGGTGACGGCGTCGGTCACGACCGTCACGTGGTAGCCGTGCTCGTTGGCGGCGCGCGCCGTGGACTCCACGCCCGCGCCCGTCGCGATGCCCGCGAGGACGATCTGGGTGACGCCGCGGCGCCGCAGCTGGAGGTCGAGGTCGGTGGCGTGGAAGGCGCCCCAGGTGTGCTTGGTGACCACGATGTCGTCCTCCTGCCGGCCGAGCTCGGGCACCAGCTCGGCGAAGTCGGCCGGCGGCCGCCCGCCGCGCAGGGGCGCCTCGGAGCGGCCCGGCGCGGATCCGACGACGCGGACGAGGACGACCGGCAGGCCGCGGTCGCGGAAGGCGGCGGCCAGACGGGCCCCGCGTTCGACGATCTCCCCGGAGGGGTGCGCCGTGGGGAGGGCGACGATGCCCTTCTGGAGGTCGATGAGCACGAGGGCGGTGGTCGCGTCGAGCGTGGTGACGGGCATGGCCGTGGATTCCTTTTCGGAGGGGGCGGATGCGCCCTTCGTCCGGGCGCCGGGCAGCGAGGGCGGGGCGCCCTTCAGTCGTTCATTCCTCCACCAGGCGCTTGAGCAGGAGCGTGGCGTCGCAAAGGGCCCGCTGCTCGTCCGGGGTGAGCCGGTGGGCGATGGCGTCGGCGAGCCAGGCGTGCTTGGAGTGGCGTACGGAGGCGATGGCCCCTTCGCCGTGCTCCGTGAGGGAGAACAGGACCTGGCGCCCGTCCGTGGGGTGCGGGGAGCGGGCGACCAGGCCCAGCTCCTCCAGCCTGGCGACGATGACGCGCATGGACTGCGGGCGGACGAGCTCCGCGCGGGCCAGCTCCGCGGTGGTGGCCGCCCCGCCGCCCGCGAGGCGCCCCAGGACGGTGCGCTGGGACGGGGTGAGGGAGCCCTGCGGGGACGCCGCGCGCAGGCGGCGCATCAGCTGGGAGACCGCGGCGGCGAGATCGGCGGCGGTGCGTTCGTGATCCGTGCCGGACAGCCGGCCGGCTTCGTCGTCGGGCATGCGCCCACCGTAAATATTGACAGGCAAACTTGCAAGTTTGTCTGTTCTATCGTGCGCGGCCCGGGTTATCCACAGGACGATCGACGGTCTTGCCGCGCGGCGTGGCGCGTCCTACGGTCGCAATCACACGTGGATCTACGCGTGTCAGCCTGGCCGGTCGGCCCGGTTGACGCCCCCGTGAAGGAGCAGCACATGGCCAATGTCGTCCGCGCCGCTCTGGTCCAGGCCACCTGGACCGGCGACACCGAATCCATGCTCGCCAAGCACGAGGAGCACGCCCGCGCGGCAGCCGCCCGAGGCGCGCAGGTGATCGGGTTCCAGGAAGTCTTCAACGCCCCCTACTTCTGCCAGGTGCAGGAGAGTGAGCACTACCGCTGGGCCGAACCCGTGCCCGACGGGCCCACGGTCCGCCGGATGCAGGAGCTGGCCCGCGAGACCGGCATGGTGATCGTCGTGCCCGTCTTCGAGACCGAGGGCCCGGGTTTCTACTACAACACCGCAGCCGTGATCGACTCCGACGGCCGTTACCTCGGCAAGTACCGCAAGCACCACATCCCGCAGGTCAAGGGCTTCTGGGAGAAGTACTACTTCGCCCCGGGCAATCTCGGCTGGCCCGTCTTCGACACCGCCGTCGGCAAGGTCGGCGTCTACATCTGCTACGACCGCCACTTCCCCGAGGGCTGGCGTCAGCTCGGCCTCAACGGCGCCCAGCTCGTCTACAACCCCTCGGCCACCTCCCGCGGTCTCTCCGGCTACCTCTGGAAGCTGGAGCAGCCCGCCGCGGCCGTGGCCAACGAGTACTTCGTGGCCGCCATCAACCGCGTCGGCCGCGAGGAGTACGGCGACAACGACTTCTACGGCACCTCCTACTTCGTCGACCCCCGAGGGCAGTTCGTCGGCGACGTGGCGAGCGACACCAAGGAGGAGCTCCTCGTCCGCGACCTCGACTTCGGCCTCATCGACGAGGTCCGGCAGCAGTGGGCCTTCTACCGCGACCGCAGGCCCGACGCCTACGACGGGCTGGTCCGGCCATGACCTCCGCGCCGGGGCCCGGGGCCTTCCCGGCCACCCACCTGCACGCCCGGCACCGCGCGGTGATGCCCGACTGGCTCTCCCTCTACTACCGCGAGCCCCTGGAGCTCACCCACGGCGAGGGCCGCCACGTGTGGGACGCCCACGGCCGGCGCTACCTCGACTTCTTCGGCGGCATCCTCACCACCATGACCGCCCACGCCCTGCCCGAGGTCACCAAGGCCGTCACCGAGCAGGCCGGGCGTATCCTGCACACCTCCACCCTCTACCTCGACCGGCACATGGTCGAGCTCGCCGAGCGCATCGCCGCCCTCTCCGGCATCCCCGACGCCCGGGTCTTCTTCACCACCTCCGGCACCGAGGCCAACGACGCCGCCCTGCTGCTGGCCACCTCCCACCGCGGTTCCAACCAGGTCCTGGCGATGCGCAACAGCTACCACGGCCGCTCCTTCTCCGCCGTGGGCATCACCGGCAACTCCGCCTGGTCGCCCACCAGCCTCTCGCCCCTGCAGACCCTCTACGTCCACGGCGGAGTGCGCAGCTCCGGCCCCTACGCCCACCTGTCCGACGCGGACTTCACCGCGGCCTGCGTCGCCGACCTGAAGGACATGCTCGGCCAGACCCACGGCCGGGTCGCGGCCCTGATCGCCGAGCCGGTCCAGGGCGTCGGCGGGTTCACCTCCCCGCCCGACGGCCTCTACGCCGCCTTCCGCGAGGTCCTCGCCGCCCACGGCATCCTCTGGATCACCGACGAGGTGCAGACCGGCTGGGGCCGCACCGGCGACCACTTCTGGGGCTGGCAGGCCCACGCCGAGCACGGCCCGCCCGATCTCCTCACCTTCGCCAAAGGCATCGGCAACGGCATGTCCGTCGGCGGCGTCGTCGCCCGCGCCGAGGTGATGAACTGCCTCGACGCCAACTCCATCTCCACCTTCGGCGGCAGCCCCGTCACCATGGCCGCCGGCCTCGCCAACCTCACCCACCTCCTGGAGCACGACCTCCAGGGCAACGCCCGCCGGGTCGGCGGCCTGCTCATCGAGCGGCTCCGCGCCGTCACCGCCGGCCTCCCCGTCGTCCGCGAAGTGCGCGGCCGCGGCCTGATGATCGGCATCGAACTGGTCGAGCACGACGGCTCCCCCTCGCCCGAAGGAGCCTCCCTCGCCCTCGAACTGGCCAGGGAAGAAGGCCTGCTGATCGGCAAGGGCGGCCGCGAAGGAGGCGTCCTGCGCATCGCGCCGCCGCTCTCCCTCACCATCGCCGAGGCGGAGGAGGGCGCCGGCGTCCTCGAAAGCGTGCTGCGCCGGGTCCAGTTCACCATCGCCGGAAAGGAGCGGCCATGACCACGACGGCCATCCGCGGCGGCCTCGTCATCACCGCCGCCGAGGAGACCCGCGCCGACGTCCTCGTCGAGGACGGCAAGGTCGCGGCGCTCGCCGCGTCCGGCAGCGCCTTCGCCCAGGGGTGGCACGCCGACCGCACCCTGGACGCCACCGGGAAGTACGTCATCCCCGGCGGCGTCGACGCCCACACGCACCTCGACTTCCCCTTCGGCGGCACCGCCTCCTCCGACGACTTCGAGACCGGCACCCGGGCCGCCGCCTGGGGCGGCACCACCACCGTCGTCGACTTCGCCGTCCAGAGCCGCGGGCAGGCCCTGCGCGAAGGCCTCGACCGCTGGCACGCCAAGGCCGCCGGCCGCTGCGCCGTCGACTACGCCTTCCACATGATCCTCTCCGACGTCAACGAGAGCTCCCTGAAGGAGATGGACCTCCTCGTCACCGAGGGCGTCACCTCCTTCAAACTCTTCATGGCCTACCCCGGCGTCTTCTACAGCGACGACGGGCAGATCCTGCGCGCCATGCAGCGCGCCGCCGGCAACGGCGGACTGATCATGATGCACGCCGAGAACGGCATCGCCATCGACGTCCTCGTCGAACAGGCCCTCGCCGCCGGGCACACCGACCCCCGCTACCACGGCGAGGTCCGCAAGGCGCTGCTGGAGGCCGAGGCCACCCACCGGGCGATCCAGCTCGCCCGCGTCGCCGGCAGCCCCCTGTACGTCGTGCACGTCTCGGCCGAGGAAGCCGTCGCCGAGCTCGCGCAGGCCCGCGACAAGGGCCTGCCCGTCTTCGGCGAGACCTGCCCGCAGTACCTCTTCCTGTCCACCGACAACCTCGCCGAGCCCGGCTTCGAAGGCGCGAAGTACGTCTGCTCCACGCCCCTGCGCCCCCGCGAGCACCAAGCCGCCCTCTGGCGCGGCCTGCGCACCGACGACCTCCAGGTCGTCTCCACCGACCACTGCCCCTTCTGCTTCTCCGGCCAGAAGGAGCTCGGCCGCGGCGACTTCTCGAAGATCCCCAACGGCCTGCCCGGCATCGAGAACCGCATGGACCTCCTGCACCAGGCCGTCGTCGACGGCCACATCACCCGCCGCCGCTGGATCGAGATCGCCTGCGCCGCCCCCGCCCGCATGTTCGGCCTCGCCCCGCACAAGGGCACCATCACCCCCGGCGGCGACGCCGACATCGTCATCTACGACCCGCATGCCGAGCAGACCCTCTCGGCCGCCACCCACCACATGAACGTCGACTACTCCGCCTACGAGGGCAAACGCGTCACCGGGCGCGTCGAGACCGTCCTCTGCCGCGGCGAAGCCGTCATCGAGCAGCGGAAGTTCACCGGACGCGCCGGCCACGGCCGCTACGTCCCCCGCACCACCTGCCAGTACCTGAGTTAAGGAGCACCGCCGTGGACTTCGGCCTCGTCCTGCAGACCGACCCGCCCGCCACCGCCGTCGTCGACCTGATGCGCCGCGCCGAGCGCTCGGGCTTCCGCTACGGCTGGACGTTCGACTCCGCCGTGCTGTGGCAGGAGCCGTTCGTCATCTACAGCCGCATCCTGGAGCACACCGAGCGGCTCGTCGTGGGGCCGATGGTCACCAACCCCTCCACCCGCACCCCCGAGGTCACGGCCTCCACCTTCGCCACCCTCAACGACATGTACGGCAACCGCACGGTGTGCGGCATCGGCCGCGGCGATTCCGCGATGCGGGTGGCCGGCCGCAAGCCCAACACCCTGGCTCTGCTGCGGGAGTCCATCCGCGTCATCCGCGACCTCGCCGAGGGCCGCGAGGCCGACATCGGCGGCACGGTGCTGAAGATCCCCTGGGTCCGCGACGGCAAGCTCCCCGTCTGGATGGCCGCCTACGGCCCCAAGGCCCTGGCGCTCGCGGGCCAGGAGGCCGACGGCTTCATCCTCCAGCTCGCCGACCCCTTCCTCACCGAGTGGATGATCAAGCACGTGCGGGACGCCGCCGCCGAGGCCGGCCGGGACCCGGCCGCGGTCCGCATCTGCGTCGCCGCCCCCGCCTACGTCGGCGACGACCTCGCCCACGCCCGCGAGCAGTGCCGCTGGTTCGGCGGCATGGTCGGCAACCACGTCGCCGACCTGGTCGAACGCTACGGCGAGCACTCCGGCCTGGTGCCCGAGGCCCTCACCGCCTACATCAAGCAGCGCCACGGCTACGACTACAGCCACCACGGCCGGGCCGGGAACCCCTCCACGGACTTCGTGCCCGACGAGATCGTGGACCGCTTCTGCCTCCTGGGCCCCGTGGAGGCCCACCGCGAACGACTGGAGCACCTGCGCGGCCTGGGCGTCGACCAGTTCGCGGTCTACGCCATGCACGACGCGAAGGAGGCCACCATCGACGCCTACGGCGAGCACCTGATCCCCGCACTGGGCTGAGCGGGAAAGGAGGAGCCCCCGCCCAGCCCCGCACCGGCGCCTACGGAACGCGCGCAGTCCACTCCGGAGAGGAGAACTTCACCGCCGCCAGCTCCTGCGCCCGCGCCATCTCCTCGGCGGTGACCGAGCCGGCCGTGAGCCCGTAGCGGCCCCGGAAGGACTCGATCATCTTCTCGATGACGTCGGCACGCGCCAGCCCGGTCTGGCGGCGCAGGGGGTCGACACGCTTCTTCGCGCTCTTCGTGCCCTTGTCCGACAGCTTCTCCTTGCCGATGCGCAGCACGTCCAGCATCTTGTCCGCGTCGATGTCGTACGCCATCGTCACGTGGTGCAGCACCGCGCCCGCGCTGCCCACCAGCCGCTTCTGCGCCGCACCCGCGATCTTCCCCGACTCGGTGGCGATGTCGTTGAGCGGCTGGTACCAGGCCTTCACCCCCATGCCCTCCAGCGCGCCCAGCACCCAGTCGTCCAGGTAGGCGTAGCTGTCGGCGAAGGACAGCCCCTGCACCAGGGCGTCCGGCACGCACAGCGAGTAGGTGATGGTGTTGCCCGGCTCGATGAACATGGCCCCGCCGCCGCTGATCCGGCGCACCACCGTCATCCCGTGGCGCTGCGCGCCCTGCGGGTCCACCTCGTTGCGCAGCGACTGGAAGCTGCCGATGACCACCGCGGGGGAGCCCCACTCCCACACGCGCAGGGTCGGCGGGCGGCGGCCGGCCGCCACCTCGGCGGTGAGCACCTCGTCGAGCGCCATGTGCAGCTCGGGGGACTGGGGCCCGTCGTGGATCAGCTGCCATTCGTAGTCCGTCCAGTCCGTGGCCTGGGCCAGGGCCCGGCGCACCGCCACGCCCACGGCCTCGGAGGAGAAGCCGAACATCACCGTGCCCTCCGGCAGGGCCGCGTCGATGCGCGCCGCGAGCTGCGGGGCGGTCAGGTCGGCGGGCGCACCCTCCAGGGCACGGTTGATGGCGAGGAGCGCCTCGTCGGGTTCGAGGAAGAAGTCCCCGCCCACGCGCACGTCGCGCAGCACCTCTCCCTGCGCGGCGGACGCCACGTCCAGGTCGACGACGACGAGCTTGCCGCCCGGCACCTTGTATTCACCGTGCACGGCGCATCCTCCAGCTTGGTTTCCCCGGCCGGCCCGGCTGCCGGCAGCGGAATCAACCGTAACTCCGCGCCCCGCTCGGCCGGCCCTCGGACGGACGGCCCACGGATCCCCCGCAGGCGGTATTGCGCACCGGAGGCGGGTTCTGCCTTTCTGGACGCCATGTTCACCACCCGGCCCACCCTGCAGGGCACCTTCGGCATGGTGTCGACCACCCACTGGCTGGCCTCGCAGTCCGCGATGGCCGTACTGGAGAGCGGTGGCAACGCCTTCGACGCCGCCGTCGCGGCTGGCTTCGTCCTGCACGTCGTCGAGCCGCACATGAACGGCCCGGCCGGAGAGGTGCCCGCCGTGTTCGCACCGGCGGCCGGCCCGGTGCAGGTGCTCTGCGGCCAGGGGCCGGCCCCCCGGGGCGCGAGCATCGAGCACTACCGCTCGCTCGGCTTCGACATGGTCCCCGGCACCGGCCCGCTCGCCGCCGCCGTGCCCGGCGCGTTCGACGCCTGGATGCTGCTCCTGCGCGACCACGGCACCAAGCCGCTCGCCGACGTCCTGTCGTACGCCATCGGCTACGCCGAGCACGGTCACGCACCCGTCGAGGCCATCGGCCGGACCGTGGCCACCGTCCGCAAGATCTTCGAGACGGAGTGGACGTCCTCCGCCGAGCTCTACCTGCCCGGCGGCCGCCCGCCGGCCCCCGGCACCCTCCTGCGCAACCCCGCGCTCGCCGCCACCTGGCGGCGCCTGCTGGCCGAGGCCGAGGCGGGCGGCGGCAGCCGCGAGCAGCGCATCGACGCGGCCCGCCGCGTCTGGCGGGAGGGCTTCGTCGCCGAGGCCCTGGTGGCGGCCGCGGCGCGCCCCACCCTCGACACCTCCGGCGAGCGCCACGCGGCACCCCTCACCGGCGACGACCTCGCCGCCTTCCGCGCGGGCTACGAGGAGCCGGTCAGCCACGACTGGAACGGCTGGACCGTCTGCAAGCCCGGCCCCTGGTCGCAGGGCCCGGTCCTGCTCCAGCAGCTCGCCCTGCTGGAGGGACCGCCGGAGTACGGCACCCCGGAGTACGTCCACACCCTCATCGAAGGCAGCAAGCTCGCCATGGCCGACCGCGAGGCCTGGTACGGCGACGCCGCCGACGTCCCGCTGAAGGCCCTGCTCTCCGAGGGCTACAACGCCGCCCGCCGCGCCCTGATCGGCGACCTCGCCTCGTACAGCCTGCGCCCCGGCAGCCCCGAGGGCCGCAACCCTCAGCTGGCCCGGCACGTCGTCGCCGCGGCGGAGCGGACGGCCCCGGCGCCGGCGGGCGCGGGCGAGCCGACCGTCACCGTCAGCGGCGCGACCCGCGGCGACACCTGCCACCTCGACGTCGTCGACCGCTGGGGCAACATGATCTCCGCGACCCCCAGCGGCGGCTGGCTGCAGTCCAACCCCGTCGTCCCGGAGCTCGGCTTCCCGCTCGGCACCCGGCTGCAGATGACCTGGCTCGAACCCGGGCTGCCGGGCTCCCTCACCCCCGGGCGCCGCCCGCGCACCACCCTCACCCCGTCGCTGGCCCTGCGGGACGGCGAGCCCGTCCTCGCCTTCGGCACCCCCGGCGGCGACCAGCAGGACCAGTGGCAGCTGCACTTCTTCCTCGCCGTCGCCCTGCGCCCGCCCGTGCGCGGCGGCTTGGACCTGCAGGGCGCGATCGACGCGCCCAACTGGCACCAGGACTCCTTCCCCAGCTCCTTCTACCCGCGCGGCATGAGCCCGGGCGCGGTCGTCGTCGAGCGGCGGATGGGGGAGACGGCCATCGGGGAACTGCGCCGCCGCGGTCACCGCGTGACGGTGGGCGAGCCGTGGTCCGAGGGGCGGCTGTGCGCCGTGGCGCGCGATCCGCGCACGGGCGTGCTGTCGGCCGCGGCCAATCCGCGCGGCATGCAGGGGTACGCGGTGGGCCGCTGAACGGAGCCCCCGGAGATCCCGAAGCCCCCCAGCCCCCGATTGTCGGTGGGGCATGATTCGATGGACACATGCTCGAAGACTTTCTCGCAGGTGATCTGGCCGACGTCGAGGAGGCGGTCCGCAAGGCGGCCGCCGCCGAGATCATGCCCCGCTTCCGGCAGCTCGCCGCGGACGAGATCGTCCAGAAGAACGGCCCGCACGACCTCGTCACCGTCGCCGACCGGCGCGCCGAGGAGCACCTCACCGCCGCCCTCACGGCCCTGCTGCCCGGCTCGGTCGTGGTCGGCGAGGAAGCGGTGCACGCCGATCCGGGCGTCCTCGGCGCCATCGGCGGCGATGCGCCCGTGTGGATCGTCGACCCGGTCGACGGCACCCGCCAGTTCGTCCACGGCGAGCCCGGCTTCGCCACGCTCGTCTGCCTCGCCCACCGCGGCGAGCTGCTCGCCTCCTGGACGTACGCCCCTGCGCTCGACCTGATGGCCGTCGCCCGCCGCGGCGCCGGGGCCCGGCTGGGCGGTGAGCCGATGAGCGCCGGCTCGCCCGCCCCGGGCAAGGTCCTGGAAGTGGCCGTCTCCCACTACGACTTCACCGACGACGAGCAGAAGCGCGTCCTGTCGGCGCTCGCCACGGAGGGCGTCGCACCGCGCCCCTGCGGCTCGGCCGGCCTGGAGTACCTCAACGTGGCGCGGGGCGTCATCGACGGCTTGGCCTTCAGCTGGGAGAACCCCTGGGACCACGCGGCCGGGCTGCTGCTGGTCGCCGAGGCCGGCGGGGCGAGCGGCACCCTCGCCGGGGAGTCCTTCCGCATAGCCGGCGGCAACGCCCTGCCCTTCGCCGCCGCGCGGGACGAGGCGACGCTCCGTCATATCCTGGACCTGCTGGCGTCCGCCGGCTGATCGCGAGGACGAGACGAGGGGAGTGGCGTCCGGTGCCGACCATGCTCGACGCCGTCGTCGTAGGTGCCGGGCCCAACGGGCTCACCGCCGCCGTGGAGCTGGCCCGGCGCGGCCTGGCGGTGGAGGTCTTCGAGGCGGCCGGTGCCGTCGGCGGCGGCGCGCGGACCGAGGAGCTCACGCTCCCCGGCTTCCGGCACGACCCGTGCTCCGCCGTCCATCCGCTCGGCGCGGGTTCGCCCGCCTTCGCCGGGATGCCGCTCGACCGGCACGGCCTGGAGTGGGTGCACCCCGAGCTGCCGATGGCGCATCCCTTCCCCGACGGCACGGCCGCCGTCCTCGCCCGCAGCGCGGGGGAGACGGCGCACTCCCTCGGGCCGCGCGACGCCGGGGCGTACCGCCGCCTCGTCGAGCCCTTCCAGGGCAGGTGGGAGGCGCTCGCGGCCGACTTCCTGCGCACCCAGTGGGACGGCCTGCCCCGCGATCCGCTCCTCTACGCCCGCTTCGGCCTGGCCGGCGTCCAGCCGGCGTCCCTGCTGGCCCGCCGCTTCCGGGACGAGAAGGGGCCCGCCCTGTTCGCGGGCCTCGCCGCGCACGGCATCGGCCCCCTCACCGGCATCGGCACCGGCGGCATGGCGCTGGTCTTCGCGCTGGCCGCCCACGCGGGCGGCTGGCCGGTGCCGCGCGGCGGCTCGCAGTCCATCGCCGACGCCCTCGCCTCGTACCTGCGCGCGTGCGGCGGCACCGTGCACACCGGCTTCGAGGTCAAGCGCCTGGACGACCTGCCGCCCGCCCGCGCCTACGTCTTCGACACCTCGCCCACCGCCCTCGCCCGGATCGCGGGCCTCGGCCACGCCTACCGCGGCTACCGCTACGGCCCCAGCGTCTTCAAGATCGACTATGCGCTCTCGGGCCCCGTGCCGTGGACGGCGCGGGAGGCCCGCCGCGCCGGTACGGTCCACATCGGCCCGACGTACGGCGAGATCGACGCCGCCCTCGACGCCGCGCTGCAGGGCCGCGACCCCTCGGTGCCCTTCCTCATCACCGCCCAGCCCAGCCTCGACGACCCCACCCGCGCGCCCGAGGGCAAGCACACCTTCTGGGTGTACGGGCACGTGCCGAGCGCGTGGGAGGGCGACGCCACCGAGGTGATTGAGCGTCAGATCGAGCGCTTCGCGCCCGGTTTCCGCGACCTCGTCCTGGCCCGCGCCACGGCCGGCCCCCCGCAGCTGGCCGCCCGCAACGCCAACTACGTGGGCGGCGACTTCGCCATCGGCTCCGTGGCAGGCCTCCGGCTGATCATCAGGCCCAAGCTCGCCCGCGTGCCCTACGCCACGGCCCACCCGGCCGTCTTCCTGTGCTCCTCCGCCACCCCGCCCGGCCCCGGCGTCCACGGCATGTGCGGCCACCACGCGGCGAAGGCGGTCTGGCGCAAGCTGCGCGCGAAATAGGAGGTACGTACGCCGACGGCCGGGGAGCGTACGCCGGTCAGGAAGCGTACGGCCGGTGAGGCAGTGCGCGGCAGGTCAGGCGGCGTGCGGCAGGTCGGCCAGCACGCCGCTGCGTACGGCGGCGGCATCGGTTCCCAGCTTCCGCAGGACGCCGTCCGTCACCTTGTCGCCCGGGTCGAGGATGCCCAGGAGGACGTGTTCCGCGCCGATGCGGCGGTCCTTGCGGGCCAGGGCCTCGCGCAGGGAACGCTCCAGGGCCTTCTTCGCGCGGGGCGTGAAAGGGAGATGGCCCTTGCCGGCGGCGGGTTCGCTCCGGCGGCGGCCGAAGGGCAGGATCCTCGGCCGCTCCTGCGGAGGCCCGGGCAGATCCAGGGCCCCGGGCCCGAACGCCCCCTCGGCCCGGGTCCGTACCGCTTCCAGGTCGATGCCCAGGGCGCGCAGCGCCTCCGCGTCGTCCGTGCCGAGAGCTCCGGCGGGCGCGACCGCGCTGCGGCACGCCTCGTGCGTGATGCCGAACCGGGCCAGCGTGGCGACGCCGGGCGCCCCGTCCTGCATGAGGACGCCGAGCAGCAGGTGCTCGCTGCCGATCCACGCATGGCCCAGCGCGCGGGCCTCCTCCTGCGCCTGCACGACGGCGACACGCGCGTCCCGGGTGAACCGTTCGAACATGCCTACCTCCTGGCGTGTTTCTTGTGCACTGCCTGCCTGCTGACTCCGAGCGCGGCCCCGATCTCCTCCCAGGACCAGCCCTGGCGGCGCGCGCTGTCGACCTGCAGCGCCTCCAGGCGCTCGACGAGCCGCCGCAGCGCGGCGACGGCGCGCAGCCCCACGTGGGGATCGCCGTCCATGGCGGCCTCGGTGGTGCCGACCGCGTCCTTCGCGTCCTTCGCGTCCGTTCCGGCCATGGTGTCAACCTTGGATGACAGGCGTGGAGGTGTCAACCCTTGTTGACGGATGAGTTCAGCGGGCGCTTGAAGTAGCTCCACGGGAAGTGGCCCGAGCCGACCTCGGTCCACCCGTCCGCCTCCATGCGCCGCCGGCGCCCGGCGACCGCGAGCGGGACGCGGCGGTACTCCCACTGCCGGTCGGACGCCTCCACCGCGTGGTACAGCGGCCCGTACCCGACCAGCTCCCAGCGGTCCAGGCCCGCTTCGGTGAGGGCGGCCATCTCGTTGAACGCGGTCAGCGGGGTGAGGATCCGGCGCTCGGAAGAGCCCTCGGGGACGGTGCCGCCCTTGGCGGCGAAGCGCTGCTGCGCGGCCTGGCGGCTCACGCCCAGCAGGCGGCCGATGGTGTCCCAGCTGTGTCCCGCGGCCCGGGCGCCCTGCACGGCCACGTGCAGCAGACGGCTCGTCTCCTCGGCGCCGGCCCGGGTGGCGGCCACCAGGCGCAGGTAGCCCTCCGGGTCGTGCTCCAGGGACTCGGTGAGCCCCTCGGGCGCGCCGAGGACGGCGCTCGCGATGCCCTCGCGGATGCGGGTGTCCTCTTCGGGGCTGAGCAGGGGTGTCCCGGTCATCGCTGCTCACCGCCGTGGAGCGGCTCGAGGGTGGCCAGGGCCGCCTCGTCGCGCTGCCGCTGTGCGGCGTCGGCGGTGTTCTGCGTGTAGGCCGTTCCGGCGATGGCGCCCATGCCCGCGACGAGGACGAGCTCGGCGCCGATCAGCGCGAAGAACGCCGGGTCGCCGAGGTCGTCGGCGAGCGTGAGGGCGAGCGTGATCAGGGAGACGGCGCAGAGCAGCAGTCCGAGGGCGGTGTTGGTGAGGGCGGACTGCTGCGAAGCGGCCTTGGGCCGCGATGAATTGATCATGACGTCAACCTTTCCTTGACGCCGATCTTTTGTCAACCTTTCCTTGACGTCAGCTGTCTACTCCGCGGCGATCCGCTCCAGCAGCGCCGGCAGCGCCGTCCCGATCGGCTCGCGCACCAGCTCGTCGGCCCGGTCGTCGTACGGTGTCGGCTCGGCGTTGACGATGATCAGTCGCGCGCCGTGGTCGGCCGCCAGCCCCGCCAGCGAGGCGGCGGGGTGCACCTGCAGGCTCGTGCCGACGGCGATGAAGACCTCGCACGCCTTGGTCACGGCCACCGCCTCGCCCAGCACCACCGGGTCCAGGCCCTCGCCGAACATGACCGTCGCCGACTTGAGGATGCCGCCGCACGCCTCGCACGCCGGATCCGGATCGCCCGCCGCCACCCGTTCCAGCGCCTCCGCCATGCCGGACCGCGCCTTGCAACGGGTGCACTGCACCGCCCGCGCCGTGCCGTGCAGTTCGAGGACCTTGCGCTCCGGCATCCCCGCCAGCTGGTGCAGCCCGTCGACGTTCTGCGTGATCACCCGCACCGGGACGCCCGACCTCTCCAGGCGCACCACCGCCTCGTGCGCGGCGTTCGGCCGGGCGCGCAGCGCGGGCCCGTCGCCGCGCATCCGCCACGACCGGCGCCGGATCTCCGGGTCGGACATGTAGAAGTCGTACGTGACGAGCTTCTCGGCCTCCGGGTCGCGGCGCCACAGCCCGTCGGGGCCGCGGTAATCCGGGATGCCGGAGTCCGTGGAGATCCCGGCGCCGCTGAGGATGGCCACCAGCGGGCGTTTCTTGGCGGTGTTCATGGCGGGAGCGTAGGCGGGCAGCGGGTGTCCGGCGACGGGTTTTCCTATGGATCTGTCGATATTTCCGCCCCCTTTCCACCTCTTTTCCGGACCCTGACGAGCACGTCGGAGAGCATGCGGTCGAGCTGATGATTTATCGACTTTCCCGTGCGTCATTCCAATGGCGTCGTTTTGTATGCCCACGGCTCCTTCGCGCGGGTGAATGCGAAGGCGGCATACGGGCCAAGGGCCGGACTCGCCTCGCCGGTGTGCGTCCGCGGCTGTGTTCCTGTGCCCTTCCGGGTCCTTGGGAGTGAAAGGAGCGATATGTCGCTAATGCAGAGGCGGGCCGGGGTCCTTGTGGCCGGACACGGCGTCGTCGTCCTGGGCGTGCTCGTGGCGTTCTGCGCGTCGGCGGGCGCCCCCGCGCCCGCCGACAACGGAGACACACGGGGAGGGGTGCGG
>NZ_JBPQTS010000113.1:0-25613 GCF_051386455.1 Streptomyces sp. URMC 124 | reverse complement strand
CTCTCAGTCGACCACGGGGCGGGGCGCGTCCGCCAGCGGGAGGCGGGGCCCGGGGAGGCTTCCGCTCGTGTGTCCCTCTGTTAGATTGGTCTATACCACACGATCCGCTCCACTCTTTAAGATCGGCAGGCCCCAGCGTGGAAGTTGTCATCGTCCCGGACGCCAAGGCAGGCGGCGAACTCATCGCGGAGGCCATGGCCGCCCTCCTGCGCCGCAAGCCCGACGCCCTGCTCGGCGTGGCCACCGGCTCGACGCCGCTGCCCGTCTACGAGGCCCTCTCCGCCAAGGTCCGCTCCGGCGCGGTGGACGCCTCGCGGGCCCGCGTCTGCCAGCTCGACGAATACGTCGGCCTGCCCGCCGACCACCCCGAGTCCTACCGCTCGGTGGTGCTGCGCGAGGTCGTCGAGCCGCTCGGCCTGACCGAGGCGTCCTTCATGGGCCCCGACGGCACCGCCGAGGACGTCCAGGCCGCCTGCGAGGAGTACGACCGGGCGCTGCCCGCGGCCGGCGGGGTGGACCTCCAGCTGCTGGGCATCGGCACCGACGGCCACATCGGCTTCAACGAGCCCTGCTCCTCCCTGGCCTCGCGCACCCGGATCAAGACGCTGACCGAGCAGACCCGCGTCGACAACGCGCGCTTCTTCGGCGGCGACATCGAGCAGGTGCCCCACCACGTCATCACCCAGGGCATCGGCACCATCCTGGAGGCCCGCCACCTGGTGCTGCTGGCCACCGGCGAGGGCAAGGCGGACGCCGTGGCGGCGTCCGTCGAGGGCCCGGTCTCGGCCCTGGTCCCCGCCTCGGCGCTGCAGCTGCACCCGCACGCGACGGTCGTCGTCGACGAGGCGGCCGCGTCCAAGCTGAAGCTGGCGGACTACTTCCGCGCCACGTACGCGGCCAAGCCGGCCTGGCAGGGCCTGTAACCACCACGGGCGAAAGGCCCCGGTCCCGCCCTTTCCCGAACCGGGCAAGCCCGGCCCCCGCAGGGGGAAACGGTGAAAGGGAAGGACCGGGGCCTTTTCTTCCGCCGCGGCGGAAGCGCAAGCCCACTCGGCAGGCCTACGCCCCCGCGATGACCTCCGCGGCAGCGACCCCGCACACCCGCGCCGCACCGTGCGTGGCGACGTGCAAAGCACCCCGCACGGGGGCCGCGTTCAGGCCCATCTCCACCACGACCGTGTCCGGCCGCGCCGCGAGCAGCGCGTCCAGCGCCTCCGCCATCCACCCGTGCCGGTGCGCGTCCCGTACGACGGCGACGATCCGCCGTCCGCCCGCGGCGGCGAGCACGTCCGCGGCACGGGCCGCGCCCGAGCCGTACGTGGCGGTCTCCGTGCCCGGCAGCAGGCGGGCGAGTTCGGCGCCGACGCCCCAGGGGGTCTCGTCGCCGACGGCGATGTTCGCCAGCGGGGTGAACGCGGCCACGTAGGCGGGCCCGTCGAGGGGCCGGTGCGCGGGCGAGGCGGTCACCCGCAGGGCGCGCCGCGCCGCGGTCAGCCCCACCTCGGGGGCAGGCGCGTTCCCCTCCTCGGCCGCACCCGCCCCCGAGGTCCAGCGCGCCAGGGCGCGCACCCGTGCCGCGGCGTCGGCGAGCCGTTCCTCCGGCAGCTCGCCGGCGCGTACGGCTGCGACGAGCGCGTCGCGCAGCCGCAGCACGGTGTCCTCGTCGGCCAGTCCGCCGCCGACGCAGATGGCGTCGGCGCCCGCGGCGAGGGCCATGACGCTGCCGCGCTCGATCCCGTGGGTGCCGGCGATGGCCCGCATCTCCATGCCGTCGGTGACGACGAGGCCGTCGAAGCCGAGGCCGCCGTCGGCGACGGGCGCGCGCAGCAGCCCGTGCAGGGCGGCGGGGCTGAGGGTGGCCGGCAGGTCCGCGTCGAGCGCGGGCAGCAGGATGTGCGCGCTCATGACGGCCTTGGTGCCGGCGGCGACCGCGGCGTGGAAGGGCACGAGTTCGCGTGCCCGCAGCGTGGCGAGGTCCGCGTCGATGCGCGGCATGTCGTGGTGGGAGTCGACGGCCGTGTCGCCGTGGCCGGGGAAGTGCTTGGTGCAGGCGGCGACGCCCGCGGCCTGCAGGCCCTCGACGTAGGCGGCGGTGTGCCGGGCGACGAGCTGCGGGTCGGCGCCGAAGGAGCGGACGCCGATGACCGGGTTGTCCGGGTCGGAGTTGACGTCGGCGGAGGGCGCCCAGTTGAGGTTGACGCCGCACTCGGCGAGCCGGCGGCCCAGTTCCCGGGCCACGGCCCGGGTCAGCTTGGTGTCGTCGACGGCGCCGAGGGCGAGGTTGCCGGGGAAGGAGGAGCCGGTGCGCACCTCCAGCCGGGTGACGTCGCCGCCCTCCTCGTCGATGGCGACGAGCACGTCGTCGCACTCGGCGCGCAGCTGTGCGGTGAGGGCGGAGAGCTGTCCGGGCGAGGTGATGTTGCGGCCGAAGAGGCCGACGGAGGCGAGCCCTTCGCCGAGCCGGCGCAGCAGCCACGCCGGGGCGGTGGTGCCGGTGAAGCCGGGCTGCAGGACGGTGAGGGCGTTGCGCGTGAGCGTGTCCATGTGAATCGACCCCTAACCCTTCACTGCGCCGGAGGTGAGGCCGCCGACTGCCTTGCGCTGGAGGATGACGAAGAGGATCAGGATGGGCACGGCGAAGAGCGAGGAGGCGGCCATGGTGGCGCCCCAGTCGTCGCCGAAGGCCGTGCGGAATCCGGTGAGCCAGACGGGGAGGGTCTGGGCCGAGGCGTCCTTGTTGAGGATCAGGACGTAGGGGAATTCGTTCCAGACGGTGATGAAGCCGAAGAGCGAGGTGGCCATGAGGCCGGGCGCCAGCAGCGGGAAGATCACCTTGAGGAACGCCTGGCTGCGGGTGCACCCGTCGACCATCGCGGACTCCTCCAGTTCCTTGGGCACGGCGGCGACGTAGCCGCGCAGCGTCAGGACGGTGAAGGGGAGCACCATGACGGTGTAGATGGCGATCAGCGGCACGAGGCTGTTCAGCATCTCCGCGTCCCGGACGATGATGTAGTACGCCAGCGCCATGACCTCCCACGGGGCCATCTGCGCCATCATCATCACCAGGATGAAGCTCTTGCGCCCCTTGAACCGCATGCGCGCGACGGCGAACGAGGCGAAGAGGGCGATCACCAGCGACAGGGCGACGGCGACGAGGGTGACGGTGAAGGAGTTGCGCACCAGCGTCCAGAAGCCGTCCGCCTGCACCGCCTTCTGGAAGTGCTCGAAGGTGGGGCTGGTCGGGAACCAGACGGGGTCCTCGCTGACGATGTCCTTGTTGGCCTTGAAGGCCGTGCTGAACATCCAGTAGACGGGGAACACGAACGCGAGGAAGAGAACGACCGCGGTCGCTCCCGGCCAGATCCGGCCCAGGGTCGATCGCCTCACAGCTCGTCCTCCTCTTGCTTGAGCACCAGGCGCAGGTAGTACGCGGTCAGGGCCAGCAGCATCACGATGGTCAGGATGGAGATCGCGGCGCCCATCCCGAAGTGCTGGCTGCCGAAGCCCTCCTGGAAGGCGTAGACGGGCAGGGTCTCCGTGAGCCGGTCCGGCCCGCCCTCGTTGATCGCGAACACCTGGGTGAACGACTTGAAGATCCAGATGACTTCGAGGAAGGCCGTCGCCAGGAAGAAGGGCTTGAGGAAGGGGAAGGTCACCGAGGTGAACTGCTTCCAGCCGTTCGCGCCGTCGAGGGCGGCCGCCTCGTAGAGCTCCTTGGGGATCGTGGTGGTCGCCGCGTAGAGGTTGATCGCCACGAAGGGCACCGACTGCCAGACGAGCAGCACGGTGATCACGAAGAAGGTGGAGAACTGGCCGCTGGTCCAGCTGTAGCCGGCCATGGAGTGCCAGCCGAGCCGGTCGAGCACGTGGTTGACGACGCCGAAGCGCTGGTCGAACAGCCACTGGAAGACGGTGGTGGCCGCCACGACGGGCATGGCCCAGGCCAGGACGAGGCCGAGCGAGAGCAGCAGCCGCAGGGCGGTGCCGAGGCGGGCGAGGAGCAGGCCGATGAAGCAGCCCAGCACCATGATGAGGACGACGTTGACGAGGGTGAAGACGACCGAGCGGCCGGTGACGCCCCAGAATTCGGAACTGCCGAGCTGCTCGGCGTAGTTGTCGGTGCCGGTCCACTCGGTGAGGTGCTGGATCAGCTGGCGCCGGCCGAGGTCCTGGAAGGACAGCAGGCCGTTCTTCAGCAGCGTCCAGCCGAGCAGCAGCACCGTGACGGCGGCGGCCGGGAGGATCAGCAGATACGGGGCGCTGCCGGCGAGCCGGCCGGGGCCGCGGCGGGGAGGCGGGGCGGTGCCCTTGCCGGCCTGTGAGGCGGGTCCGGTGACCGCCACCTCTTCGATCTGCGCTGACATCGTCGTCCGCCTTCTCCCCTGTCGAACGGTATTGCTTTGGTGCGCGGCCGGGTAGGGGGCCGTCGTTCACGACCCCCTGCCCGGCCGTCGGGTCACTGCTTCTGGCTGAGGCGCTTGTTGACGTCCGCCTCGACCTGCTTGGCGGCCTCCTCGGGAGACTTGCCGTTGAGCACGGCCGTCATGTACGCCTTGATCGGGTTCGGGGCGTTCTCCACCGCGGCCCACTCGGGGATCAGCGGGGTGGTGCCGCCGCCCTTGACGGCCGGGGCCGCGGCCTCGGCGGCCGGGTTGCCCTTCAGCTGCCCCAGCAGGGACTCCTTGTTGGGGATCGAGCCGACCTCCTTGGCCAGCGCGCCCTCGTTCTTGTCGGACAGCGCGATCTTCAGGAACTCCTTGGCGAGCTCCTGCTTCTTGCTGCCCGCGGTCACGGCGAGGTTGGAGCCGCCGAGGAAGACGCCCTCGGGCTTGTCGGCGGTCTCACCGGGGATGGCGAAGTAGCCGAGGTCCTTCTCGATGGCCGGGTTGGCCTTGATGGCCGTGGCCGCCTCCCAGCCCATGCCGATGAAGGCGCCGGTCTTGCCCTTGGCGAAGACGTCGGCCTGCTGCGGGGTGGCCTCGTCCTTGTCCTTGGGGGCCTTGCTGAAGGCCTGGTACTGCTTGTAGATGTCCATGGCCTTGGCGACCTTGGGGTCGGCGAGGTTGGACACCCACTTCTTGCCGTCCTTCTTCACCAGGTCCGCGCCGGTGCCGATGGACAGGCCGTCGAAGAAGTACCAGTTCTGGCCGGGCAGGTAGAGCGGCTCGGCCTCGCCCTTCTTCTGGATGGCCTCCAGGGCCTTGAAGAAGTCGGCGCGGGTCTTGGGGACGTCGGTGACGCCCGCGTCGGCCCAGACCTTCTTGTTGTAGATGACGACGCGGTTGACGGCGTACCACGGCGCGGCGTACTGCTTGCCCTCGAAGACGGCGGGCTTGTTGAGCGACTCGGACCAGTCCGCGCCGATCTCCTTCTTCAGGTCCCCGAGCTCGGCGAGGCCGCCGGTCTGCGCGTAGGAGGGGGTCTGGGTGTTGCCGACCTCGACCACGTCCGGCGGGTTGGCCTCGGAGAGGGCCGTGGTCAGCTTCTGCTGGATGCCGTCCCACTTCTGGACCTGGATGTTCAGCTTGGCGCCGGTCTTCTGTTCGAACTCGGCCTGGACCGACTTCGTCCAGCCCGGGGCGTTGGAGCCGTCCATGAACCAGACGGTGAGGCTCTTGGCCTTGCTTCCGTCGCCCGATCCCTCGTCACCGTCGCTGGACCCACAGGCAGCAACACTCACCAACATGGCCGCGACGCCCGTCGCCGCTATGAGCCCTCGCTTCACAGCACTCTCCTCAAGGACCGGATGTGGTCTTTAATGGTTTAGACCAGTGCCCGCAGCTTGGCCTAGACCTTTTGGGGTGTCAAGGGTGTATAAGAGTCGCTGTCGGCTCCGTTACCGGACCGACACCTCGAGGTCGACCTGGGCGTCTCCGGGCCCCTCGGGCTCTGCCCGTGCCACCATGTGACCGCGACAGACGGAGGAGCCGGTGACAGCAGCAGGATCGGAGTCGGGAAGGCGGACGATGGCGACCGACGGTGGTACGGCCGAGGGCGGCAGCGCGTCGGGCGGCGCGCGGACCGCGCGCGTCCCCAAGTACTACCGCCTCAAACGCCATTTGCTGGACATGACCGAAACCATGCCCCCCGGCACCCCCGTGCCGCCGGAGCGGACGCTGGCCGCGGAGTTCGACACCTCCCGCACGACCGTCCGCCAGGCGCTCCAGGAGCTGGTCGTGGAGGGGCGGCTGGAGCGCATCCAGGGCAAGGGGACGTTCGTCGCGAAGCCCAAGGTCTCCCAGGCGCTGCAACTGACCTCTTATACGGAGGACATGCGGGCCCAGGGCCTGGAGCCGGCCTCCCAGCTCCTGGACATCGGCTACGTCACCGCCGACGACCGGCTCTCCAAGCTGCTGGACATCACGACGGGCGGCCGCGTCCTGCGCATCGAGCGGCTGCGGCTCGCCAGCGGCGAGCCGATGGCGATCGAGACCACGCACCTGTCGGCCAAGCGGTTCCCGGCGCTGCGGCGCAGCCTCGTGAAGTACACGTCGCTGTACACCGCGCTCGCCGAGGTCTACGACGTCCGCCTCGCCGAGGCGGAGGAGACCATCGAGACGTCCCTGGCCACGCCGCGCGAGGCGGGCCTGCTGGGCACGGACGTGGGCCTGCCGATGCTGATGCTCTCCCGCCACTCCCTGGACGCCCAGGGGGAGCCGGTGGAGTGGGTCAGGTCGGTCTACCGCGGCGACCGGTACAAGTTCGTGGCGCGGCTGCGGAGGCCGGTGGAGGGGTAGGGGCCTCGGCCCGGTATCCGGGCTGGGGGTCCGGGGGTCACCCCCCGGGACGACGCAGCGTGGCGCGGCGCCGGAGGCCCGTGGACGCATAGGCCGCCACCGGCACGATCGCCAGGGCCAGCAGGCCGCCGCCCGCGGCGAGGGCCGGGTAGCCGCTGCCGGCGACGACCAGGCCCGAGGTCATGCCGCCGGTGGACCCGGCGATGGCGATGGCGACGTCGACGAGGCCCTGGGTCGAGGCGCGCGTGGCGAGCGGCACCGCTTCGGTGATCATGGCGGTGCCGCTGACCAGCCCGAAGTTCCAGCCGAGGCCGAGCAGGACGAGCGCCGCGGCGAGGGTCGCGCCCTGGTGCGGCGGGGCGAGGGCGGCGAGCAGCCCGGCCAGGAGCAGGGTGGCCCCGGCGGCCGCGGCGACCCGCGGCGGGCCGAAGCGGTCGACGAGCCTGCCGGTGAGCGGGGACGGCAGGAACATCGCCGCGACGTGGACGGCGATGACCAGGCCGGTGGCCTGGGTGCCGTGCCCGTGGGCGCTCATGTGGACGGGCGTCATCGTCATGATGCCGATCATCACGAGCTGGCTGAGGACCATCACTCCCGTCCCGGTGGCCACCCCGCGCCCGTGCGCCCGGCCGGCCGCCTCCTCCGCGCCGGCCGCCTCGCCCGCGGCGGCCCGGGCGGTCGCCTCCGCCGCGGCCAGCTCGCGGGCCCGCAGCAGCGGGTCGGGGCGCAGCGAGGTGCCCATGACGACCGCGGCCGCCGCGTAGGCGACGACGGCCAGGAGGAACGGCCCGGCGAGCCGGGGAACGCCCCAGGCGTGGGCGACGTCCCCGGTGACGGTCACCAGGTTGGGGCCGACGACGGCGCCGAAGGTGGTGGCAAGGAGCACGGTGCTCACCGCGCTCGCCCGGCGTGCGGGCGGCGCGAGGTCCGCGCCCGCGTACCGGGCCAGCAGGTTGACGGCCGTGCCCGCCCCGTAGACGAAGAGGGAGAGGAAGAGCAGCGGCACCGAGTCCACGGCGGCCGCCACCACGACGCCGAGGCTGCCGAGGGCGGCGGTCGCGTGGCCGAGGGTGAGCCCGGGCCGGCGGCCCCACCGCTCGCTGAGGCGCCCGATGACCATGGCGCCGAGCGCCGCGCCGGCCGTGAACAGCGCGCTGGGCACGCCGGCCAGGCCGGTGGAGCCCAGCATGTCCTCCGCGAGCAGCGCCCCGACGGTGATGCCGGCGGCGAGGCCGGCTCCGCTGAGGACCTGGGAGATCACCAGGACGGTCATGATCCGCTTCTGCTCGGGGCCGGTGTCGCTCCCCGGGCTGCCGTGCGTGGCAGGTGCTGCGGGCCGGACGCCCATGGCTCCCTCTCCCTGAGTGTCGGTCGGCGGTGTCGGTCGACGGCGCGCTACGCCGCCCGCAGCGGCTCCAGCGCGGCGATCTCCTCAAGCGACATGTCCAGCTGCCGGTGCAGGAAGCGCACGATCGTCCAGTGGGGCAGCGCGCCCTCGTCGAACGGGCCGAACTCCGCGCAGTACAGCGGGATCCAGCGCAGTGCCTCCTCGACGGCCTGCTCGCGGCCGGGCTCCTGCTGGTACTCCTCGTAGGCGATGCTGCGGTGGTGGATGAAGAAACGTCCCGGCAGGCGCTCCTCGCACAGCGCCCGGTACTCGCGCGTCTGCAGGATGAGGTAGTGCCATATCTCGTCGATCTCCTGCTCGACCGGCAGGAAGAGGCCGCTGAGCTGCTCGCGGTGGCGGGAGACCAGGTAGAGGTAGCGCAGGGCCTCCAGGACCTGGCGCTCGACGTACTCGGGCTCCGCGCCCGTGCTGCCGGTGAAGTACCGCACCACTTCGGCGTGCAGCTGCTCGCCGAGCAGCGCCTTGAGGTCGTCGGCGGAGACCGCCGGGGCCGTGCCCGGCTGCGGGGCGTTCGACTGCGGAGTAGTGGTCATGCTGGGTTCCGTCCCGTTCCCGTCGTCCTGTTGATCAGAGGTCGCGTGCGAGCCAGGCGTACTTGCCGGACTTCCCGATGGGGATGTGCTCCCGGTGCTCCGCCGCGCAGGGCAGCCCGGTCAGCTCGCGGACGCCCCGCTCCAGCGCGGCGCTCCGCTCCGGTCCGAGCGGGCCGCCGTCGAAGGTCGTGTACAGCAGCCGGGCCGTCGTGCCGCCGTCCTCGACGCGCAGCTGGTGCAGGAACACCCCGGGCGCGGCGGCGCCGATGCGCTCGTCGAGGTCTCCCTGGGCGACGGGCCCGCCGGGGGCGGCGAGCAGCTCCTTCTCCCGGCCGCAGAAGCTGGAGATCTTGGTGGGGTCCGGGGTGCCGTCGAGGGTGCGCGCGCAGTCGCCGGAGCGGTAGCGGATCAGCGGCATGTACGGATTGCGGACGCTGGTGACGATGAGGCTGTAGAGCGTGCTGCCGGGGGCGACCGGGATCAGCTCGACGCTCATCTCGTCGAGGTACGGCCGGTAGCGGCCGTGGCGGTCGCTGTAGAAGAGGTAGCCGAGCTCGGTGCTGCCGAAGAGGTCGACGACCGGGCAGTCGAAGTGCTCGTGCAGATACCGCCGGACGTTGGCCGGGGTGTATTCGTAGGCGTGGATGATGCTGGCGGGCTGCGGGAAGGCCTCCCACAGGCCCCACGCCTTGGCCTTGTGCACCAGGTGCGCCAGGTGGTAGCCGGAGCAGTCCAGGTGGTAGCGGCCCTGCGGGTGTTCGCGGCGGGCCGTCTCGATCTCGCCGAGCATCCGCTCGACGTCCTCGCGCGTCCACAGCGCGGGGTCGAGCCGCAGGTTGACGTAGAGCGTACGGTCGTCGAGCCGCCGGTCGTCCAGGTCCGGGACGGGGCTCGGCTCGGCCCCGCGCTTCTTGGCGTTGACCCGCGCCACGTGCTCGGTCGCCAGCACCGTGGTCAGCGAGACCCTGCGGCAGCCGTCCTCCCAGGTCCCGGAGATGTCGGGGTGCTCGCTCCACAGCCGGTAGTAGGAGTTGAGCAGGAAGTACGGGGGCCGGATGATCTGCATCCGGGCGTGGTTGGTGCCCGTGGAGAGGACGAACTCGGCCTCGCCCGCCTCAAGTGCCTTCTCGAGGACGGGTGTCATCCAGTTGTCCGGGAAGCCGTCGGCTATCTCGGGTTTCTCGAGCACGGGGAAGTGTCCCCGCTCGATCGACGCGCGGTAGATCGGTATGTCCCTGATCCGCTCGACGACGCCGGCCGTCGGCTGCCCATCCATGTGCCACCCCGGGAGTGATCGGAGAAGGAGAAGGCCCCGCACGGCGGTGACGGGGCCGGTACGCACGGAGTGGACCGCGCACATGGTGGTCGCGGTCCACTCCGCTCGCTTCGGTCAGTCTCCGGTCGTCAGGAGATACAGCCCGTCTTGGGCGCCGCGCTGATGCAGCCCGCCTTGGGGGCGGCGCTGATGCAGCCGTCCTTGGCTGCCTGCGCCGAGTTGGCGGCGACCCAGCCGCGCCAGACGTTCTCCTGCGCCATCTTCTTGATCAGCTTTTCCATAACGCACCTCCGAAAAGTGAGGAATTGCGGCGATGACTGTGCATTTGTGCCGCTACTGCAGACCGTAAAGCGTTGGCCAAGCAAGTGTCAACGGTTCCCCAAGTGACGGTGCCTCACTTGGCCTTCCCTCGACCCCGGTTGGCCGGTTACACCGCGGCCTTCACGGGCTCGGGCTCCGGCTCCGGCGCCGGCTCGGGGTGCCGCATCCGCACCGGCTCGGTGCCGGCGTCGTTGTGCCGGGCCGCCCAGCTCTCCATGGCCGTACGGCAGGCGTGGTCCAGATGACGCACGCCGGAGAGGTCGATCTCGACGGGCCGGTCCTTCGGGAGGGCCTCCAGCGTCTCCAGGATCCGGGGCAGCCGCAGGAACGTGGCGTTCCCGGTCACCGTCGCGACCGTCCGGCCGTCGGTGAGCTCGCGGACTTCCACCTGGACCTTGGAGGTGTCCCAGGCCGTCTTCACCACGGCCAGCAGGATGCCGAGCACCACGCCCTCGAACATGCTGGTCGTCACGATGGCGACGGCGGTCACGGCGAGGATGACGAGCTCGCCACGGTGCTCGCGCCACAGCGGAGCGATGTCCTTCACGGGCACCAGCTTGCAGCCGGCGTGGACGAGCACGCCGGCCAGCGCGGCCAGCGGGATGACGCCGATCGCCACCGGCAGCAGCACGGCGAAGAGCAGCAGCCAGACGCCGTGCAGGATGCGGGAGAGCGCGGTCTTCGCACCGGCCTGGACGTTGGCGGAGCTGCGGACGATCACCGCGGTCATCGGCAGGGCGCCGAGCACGCCGCACACCGTGTTGCCCACGCCCTGGGCCATCAGCTCCTTGTCGTAGTGCGTGCGCGGCCCGTCGTGCATGCGGTCGACCGCAGCCGCGCTGAACAGGGATTCCGCCGACGCGATCAGGGTGAAGGCGACGACGGTGCCGAGGACCCCGACGCTGCCCAGCGTCGTCAGGTCGTTCAGCCCGGGCGGCTGGATGGCGTCGGCCAGGCCGCGCACCTCGACGTTGGCGACGTCCAGACCGCCCAGCGCCGTCACGGCCGTGGCCAGGGCGACCGCCACGAGCGGCGCCGGCACCAACTGCGCCTTGGCGGGCAGCTTCTTCCACACGACGAGCACGACGATGGTCCCGGCGCCGACCGCGAAGGCGGTCAGGGCGGAGCTGTCCGAGAAGATGTCGGCAGCCAGACCGGGGATGCCCAGGATCTTGTCCGGGCCGGAGCGCGGCTGCTTGACGCCGGCCATCGTGTACAGCTGCCCGAAGATGAGGACGAGCCCGATGCCGGCGAGCATGCCCTGGACGACCGAGACGGAGATGGCCCGGAACCAGCGGCCGAACTTCAGTGCCCCGAGGACGATTTGCAGCACGCCGGTGGCCAGCACGATGGCACCGAGCATGCCCAGGCCGAATTCCCGGACGGCCTCGAAGACGAGCACGGTCAGCCCGGCCGCGGGGCCACTGACCTGCAACGCACTGCCGGGGAGGGCGCCGACGACGAGCCCGCCGACGATGCCGGTGATCAGGCCGAGTTCGGCCGGCACCCCGGAGGCCACGGCCACGCCGACGCACAACGGCAGGGCCACGAGGAAGACGACGAGCGAAGCGAGCGCGTCCTGCCGCAGGACGGCAGGCTGCTTGAGGGCGGAGAACATGGGTGAGGGTCCCTTGAGGGTCGCGTGAGGACGGGTCACAGGGGTCCGAACGACACCGGGTCGCTCTCGGGCAGATGGACTTCGACCGCGCCGGTGTGCACCTCGTAGTACCAGGCGTGCAGCCCCAACGTGCCCTTCTCCAGCCCCTCTTGGACGCAGGGGTAGGCGCGGAGCGCCTCCAGCTGGGCGACGGCGTGCCGCTGCACCGCCTCCGCCATGTCATCGGTGAAGGTCTCGACGGCCCGGGCGGGCGCGTCCGCGGGGACGGAGCGCTCGAGCCAGCCCTGGACGGCGGGGACGGCCGAGAGGTCGTCGCCGCGGACGAAGGCGGTGACGGCACCGCAGTGGGAGTGCCCGCACACGATGATGTCGCGGACGCCCAGCACGCGCACCGCGTATTCGATCGTGGCCGCTTCGCCCGAAGGGCTGCTGCCGGGGTATGGGGGGACGATGTTGCCGGCGGTACGGAGCTCGAAGAGCTCTCCGGGTGACGCGCCGGTGAACAGCGCGGGCACGACGCGGGAGTCGGAGCACGTGATGAACAGCGTCTCGGGTGACTGTCCCGCTTCGAGCGCGCGGAAACTCTCGGCGCGCTCGGGGTCGGCCACGTGAGTGGCCGCGAAGGAACGCGCGTTGTCAATCAGGGACTTCATGATGGCCTGCCTCCTGCGCTCCGCGGCAGCCGCCGGGGCGCGGTGTGGTCGGGTCGGATCGAGCATGACGAGCATGCGAACGGCATGCCGGTGCCACGGCCGTGGGGCAACGGGCACCGATCGGCTGCAGACAATTCTGCACGACCGCTGCGACCAACACTTTACCTGTGTATTACCTCCTCGTGAAAGACAAATTTTTCGACAAAAACCGGACGTCGAAGGCCACTTGACACAGGATTGGTACAGTCCCGAACTATTCGATTCCCCCAGAGATTTTGGAGGAATTGATTCCGCCCTCACCGCAACCATGAACCCCTCCGGCTGCGTCTTCTTTACGTTATGCGGAGGGATGCATTACCCGTGCATTACGCACGTAATTGCTTTCGGAGGCCCGCCGCGGGCAGCGAAACGCCCACCCGCGCGGCCTGCGCGCGGGTGGGCGTGGGGACGGTCGGGCGGCGGTGCGGCCGCGGTCCTGAGGGCCCGTCAGACCATCGCGTCGTTCAGGATCTTCAGCGCCAGCCGCTTCGTGCGCTCGTCCGCCTCCGCGGCGTTGCCGCTGTCGAACGGCGGCTGCGGGTCGTACTCCACCCCGAGCTGAACGGCGCGAGCCACTTCCTCGCCCGCCAGGCGGGAGGCCAGCCGGAGGCCCATGTCGATGCCGGCGGAGACGCCCGCACCGGTGATGACCTTCCCGTGCTCGACGACGCGCTGCTCCGTGACGACGGCGCCGTACTCCTCCAGGACCTTGCGGGCGGCCCAGTGGGTCGTGGCCCGCACGCCGCGCAGCAGGCCGGCCGCGCCGAGGATCATGGCGCCGGTGCACACCGACGCGGTCCATGTCGTGCCGCGGTCGATGCGGCGGACCCAGCTCCGGACGGCCGGGTCGGCGGCCGCGGCGTCCACGACGCCGCCGGGCACCAGCAGGACGTCGGCGGAGGTCACCTCCGCCATCGCCCGCTCGGCGACGATGCTCAGCTCACCGGTGTCGGTGCGGACCGGGCCGGCCCGGTGCGCACCGACCGTCACGACGCGGACGCCGGGCAGCCGGCACAGCACCTCGTACGGGCCGATCGCATCGAGCGCGGTGAACCCCTCGAAGAGCAGCAGCGCGACGGTGCGCTCGCCGGAACCGGTCGCGTCGCCGCCCGCGGCCCGCGCGGCGAACGCCGGCGTCGCGGCCCCCGCCGTTGCGAGGCCCGCCCCCACCGCTCCGGCCACCGCCGTCCCCAGAAGTCCCCGTCGGCTGGGACCGGTTGACGCACTCATGTGGAAACCCCCACAGATCGTGATCGTTGCGACCGGGCGGGCCGCGCCGGCCGCATTGATCAGCATGCGAGGTCACTCGTCCCCTCACAAGGACGTTTGTCCCACCTTTCCTGCCATCGGCCGCAGCGGTACCGGTTCCACCCGTGTCACACCCACTGCTCCCCAGTCGCGGTGGTCATCCCGGTTGCCGCGGTTGTCCGTTCACTCGTTGCGGAAGCGCGCCGCCCAGCAGGCCGCCGTGATGACGTCGTCCACGACGACGGCGTCCACCACCGGGCAGGCGGGCTCCCGCCCCTCCCGCACGGCCGCCGCGAAGTCGGCGATCAGCGGTGCGTGCGGGTTGGGGGCGAGCTCCGCGTCCAGCGGGTCGAGCGCCAGGAAGCGTCCCCCGGCGGTGACGTCCAGGCGGTCCCGCCCGGGACCACTCGCCCAGGCGAAGCGGCACTCCGCCGACGTGCCCGACGCCCAGCCGAGGGAGAGGTGGGCGCGCCGCTCGGCTCCGGCGGCGAACCTGCGGCCGAAGCGCGCGCCCACGCGCGCGGGCGGACCCAGCACCGCCAGCAGCAGGTCCAGACGGGGGCTGCCCGCGTCGGCGAGGACGCCGCCGCCCACGGCCGGGTCCGTGCGCCAGTGCCCGGGCGCCGGGTCGAAGGGGGCGCTGAAGGTGATCCGCACGCGCGCGGGCGCGCACGCCGTCAGCGCCTCGCGCAGCTGCCGTGCGGCCGGCCCCAGCCGGCGGGGGTAGGCCACCCCCGCGCACAGACCCGCCCGTTCCGCTTCCGCCGCCAGCGCGCCCCCGCCGCCGAGCGCGCCCGCCAGGGGCTTCTCGACCAGCACGTGACAGCCGGCGCGCAGCGCGTGGAGCGCGAGGGGGACGTGCGCGGCGACCGGCGTGGCCACGTACACCGCGTCGGCGGCCGTGAGCCGGCCGAGGTCGTCACCGCCCGCGGGCACCCCGTGCTCCGCCGCCGTCCGGGCGGCGCGCTCCGGATCCCGGCTCCAGACGTACGCCGCCTCCTCGCCCAGACCGCGCAGGGCCGGCAGTACACGGCGCCGCACGACCTCGCCGCTGCCGGCGACCGCCCACTTCAAGGACGCTCCATGTCCACCAACTCACCATAAACGGAACGTCTTTTCAACAGCGCTGATGACGTTGTCATACCGATATGCGGACAGGGGGTGACGGTCGGCGGGGCCCTCACCTAGATTTCCTGCGCATCACGCAGTGATCACACAGGGGGGAGTCACCACCATGACGGAACCACCGGAGGGCGGCAGGAGGGCGGTCGTCACCGCGCCCCTCGCCGTGGCGGGGCTGTGCCTCGCCGTCCCGTTCGTCGCGATGCTGTGGGTGGACTCCTACGCCCGGACCGGGCCCGCTTTCATCGGCATCCCCCTCTTCTACTGGTACCAGATGCTGTGGGTGCCGATATCGACCCTGCTCACCGCCGTCGCCTACGTGCTCGTGCGGCGCCAGGAGCGGGCCCGCAAGGCGGGTGAGCGGCGGTGAAGGACGGCGTCAACGGCGTGGCCCTCGCCGTCTTCATCTTCTTCTTCCTCGCCGTGACGGTCATGGGCTTCATGGCCTCGAAGTGGCGGCGGGCCGAGAATGCGGACAACCTCGACGAGTGGGGGCTGGGCGGCCGCTCGTTCGGCACCTGGGTCACCTGGTTCCTGCTCGGCGGTGACCTCTACACCGCGTACACGTTCGTGGCCGTCCCGGCGGCGATCTACGCGGGCGGTGCGGCCGGCTTCTTCGCGGTGCCGTACACGATCCTGTGCTACCCGCTGGTCTTCACCTTCCTGCCCCGCCTGTGGTCGGTCTCCCACAAGCACGGCTACGTGACGTCGTCGGACTTCGTCCGCGGCCGCTTCGGCTCGAAGGGCCTGTCGCTCGCCCTCGCGCTCACCGGCATCCTCGCGACGATGCCGTACATCGCGCTGCAGCTGGTGGGCATACAGGCGGTCCTGGACGTGCTGGGCGTGGGCGGCGGGTCGAACTGGTTCATGAAGGACCTGCCGCTGCTCATCGCCTTCGGCGTGCTCGCGGCCTACACCTACTCCTCCGGGCTGCGGGCGCCCGCGCTGATCGCCTTCGTCAAGGACGCGCTGATCTACATCGTGATCATCGTGGCGATCATCTACATCCCGATCAAGCTGGGTGGTTTCGACCACATCTTCAGCAAGGCGGGCGAAGCGTTCGCGGTGAAGAACCCGGAGACCGGCAAGCCGCGCGGCGCCCTGGTGAGCGGGCCCGACGCGCAGTGGGCGTACGCCACGCTCGCGCTCGGCTCCGCGATGGCGCTCTTCCTCTACCCCCACTCGGTGACTGCGGTTCTCTCCAGCAAAGGCCGCAACGTCATCCGCCGCAATACGACGATCCTGCCGCTGTACTCCCTGATGCTGGGCCTGCTGGCGATGCTCGGCTTCATGGCCATCGCCGCCGGGATCAAGGTGAAGAACGGGCAGCTCGCGATCCCCCAGCTGTTCGAGGACATGTTCCCGGACTGGTTCACGGGCGTGACCTTCGCGGCCATCGGCATCGGTGCCCTGGTCCCGGCCGCGATCATGTCGATCGCAGCGGCGAACCTTTTCACCCGCAACATCTACAAGGACTTCATCCGGCCGGACGCCTCGCCCGGGCACGAGGCGAAGGTCTCCAAGCTCGCGTCGCTGCTGGTGAAGGTCGGCGCGCTCGTCTTCGTCCTCACCATGGACAAGACCGTCGCCATCAACTTCCAGCTGCTCGGTGGCATCTGGATCCTGCAGACGGTCCCCGCTCTCGTGGGCGGCCTCTTCACCCGCTGGTTCCACCGCTGGGCCCTGCTGGCCGGCTGGGCCGCGGGCATGGTCTACGGCACCTGGAAGGCGTACGACACGCCGAGCGCCACGCAGGATCATTTCGGCAATACCAACCTCATCCCCCTTATCGGGGAAAAGGGTTATATCGGGCTCACGGCCTTCGTGCTCAATGTGATCGTCGTCATCGTCCTGACCTTCGTCCTGAAGGCGCTCGGCGCGCCGGACGGCAAGGACGAGACCGCCGCCGCGGACTACACGGCGGACGCCGGCGACCCGGGGGTGCAGGCCGAGCTCCCGCCGGCCACCGCAGGGGCCCCTGGAGGCCACTAGAGCGACCCTCGGCGGGGCCCTCGCCCCGCGGAGCCGACCGGGCCGTCACGCCCCTCTGGAGGGCGCGTGACGCCCCTTCGCCGTGCCCCTCGCCCGGCACCCCTCCGACCTGCGGACCCACCCTCAACACCGGGGCCTGATAACACATTCCGACCCATGCGCTTACCGCGCGACACAACATGTGGGGGCGCGTACGGGGGGCGGCACTAGATGTATGCTCGTCCTCGCTGTCGTCGCAGGGGAATCCGGTGGAAATCCGGAACTGTCCCGCAACGGTGCATGTATGCCGTTAAGCCGCGCATGCAGGAGTCCGAGTACCTGCCGGCAGCCGCCCTCCACCGAGCCTGCCCTGGGCTCGGCTATGGGCGTTGAATTCGTCCGGGCCTCGCGGGTTGGGCCGGCGGACGCCTACGAGGCATGCCCTGGTCCATCAGGCGTGCCCGTGCGCGACCGTCGAGCCCTCCCGCCGGCCCCCACCCAGCCGAGCGAGGGAGAGCCTCAGTGACCATCGCGCCCGCCGATCCGGTCTCAGCGACTGCGGAAGCGACCGGCGGCCCCGGGACCGCGCTGCTGCGCACCCTGACCGACCTCACCGCCGACCTTCCCGCCACCGACCCGGGCAAGGTCGCCGCCGCCGCACTGCGGGGCCGGAGCGCGAACTCGGACGAGGCCGAGCTGCGCTCCCTCGCCACCGAGGCCGCCGCCGGGCTGATCGCCGAGGAGCCCGAGTACTCCAAGCTCGCCGCCCGGCTGCTCACCCGCGCGATCGCCGAGGAGGCCGCCGGCCAGGGCGCCACGTCCTTCTCCGCCTCGGTCGCCGTCGGCCACCGCGAGGGCCTGATCGCGGACGACACCGCCGCGTTCGTGGCCGGTCACGCCGCGCGCCTGGACGAGCTGGTCGAGAAGGCCCTCGCCGACGGCGCCGACGACCGCTTCGGCTACTTCGGCCTGCGCACCCTGCACAGCCGCTACCTGCTGCGCCACCCGATCACCCGCAACGTGATCGAGACCCCGCAGCACTTCCTGCTGCGCGTGGCCTGCGGCCTGGCCGAGGACCACTCCGAGCGCGCCGTCGCCGACGTCGCCGAGCTCTACGGCCTGACGAGCAGCCTGTCGTACCTGCCGTCCTCCCCGACGCTGTTCAACTCCGGCACCCGCCACCCGCAGATGTCGTCCTGCTACCTGCTGGACTCCCCGCTGGACGAGCTGGACTCGATCTACGACCGCTACCACCAGGTGGCGCGCCTGTCGAAGCACGCCGGCGGCATCGGCCTGTCGTACAGCCGCATCCGCTCGCGCGGCTCGCTGATCCGCGGCACCAACGGCCACTCCAACGGCATCGTGCCGTTCCTGCGCACCCTCGACGCCTCCGTCGCCGCCGTCAACCAGGGCGGCCGCCGCAAGGGCGCGGCCTGCGTCTACCTGGAGACCTGGCACGCCGACATCGAGGAGTTCCTGGAGCTCCGCGACAACACCGGTGAGGAGGCCCGCCGCACCCACAACCTCAACATCGCGCACTGGATCCCGGACGAGTTCATGCGCCGCGTCGAGGCCGACGCCGAGTGGTCGCTGTTCTCCCCGGCCGACACGCCCGATCTGGTCGACCTCTACGGCGACGAGTTCGACGCCGCGTACCGCAAGTACGAGGCCGAGGGCAAGGCCGTCAAGCAGATCCCGGCCCGCGTGCTCTACGCCCGCATGATGCGCACCCTCGCGCAGACCGGCAACGGCTGGATGACGTTCAAGGACGCCGCCAACCGCACCGCCAACCAGACGGCCGAGAAGGGCGCGGTCGTCCACTCCTCGAACCTCTGCACGGAGATCCTCGAGGTCACGAACGACGGCGAGACCGCGGTCTGCAACCTGGGCTCGGTCAACCTCGCGCAGCACCTCGGTGCCGAGGGCGAGATGGACTGGGAGAAGCTGGACCGCACGGTCCGCACGGCCGTCACCTTCCTCGACCGCGTCGTGGACATCAACTTCTACCCGACCGAGCAGGCCGGGAACTCCAACAGCCGCTGGCGCCCGGTGGGCCTGGGCCTGATGGGTCTGCAGGACGTCTTCTTCCGCCTGCGCATGGCCTTCGACTCGGCCGAGGCGAAGGCGCTGTCCACCAAGATCTCCGAGCGGATCATGCTGGCGGCCTACGAGGCCTCTGCCGACCTCGCCGAGCGGCACGGCCCGCACCCGGCCTGGTCCGCGACCCGCACCGCCCGCGGCGTGCTCCACCCGGACCACTACCCCAACGCCGTGGCCGCCTGGGAGGACCGCTGGGAGGCGCTGCGCGCCCGCATCGCCGAGGTCGGCATGCGCAACTCGCTGCTGCTCGCCATCGCCCCGACGGCGACCATCGCCTCCATCGCGGGCGTCTACGAGTGCATCGAGCCGCAGGTCTCCAACCTCTTCAAGCGCGAGACGCTCTCGGGTGAGTTCCTCCAGGTCAACACCTACCTGGTGGAGGACCTCAAGAAGCTCGGCGTGTGGGACCGCGCCACCCGCGAGGCGATGACCGAGGCCAACGGCTCGATCCAGGACATGAAGTGGATCCCGCAGGAGGTGCGCGACCTCTACCGCACCGCCTGGGAGATCCCGCAGCGCGCCCTGATCGACATGGCCGCGGCCCGTACGCCGTACCTGGACCAGAGCCAGTCGCTGAACCTCTTCATGGCCTCGCCCACCATCGGCAAGCTCAGCTCGATGTACGCGTACGCCTGGAAGCAGGGCATCAAGACGACGTACTACCTGCGCTCGCGCCCGGCGACCCGCATCGCCCGCGCCGCCTCCGGCGGTGCCGCGGCCCCCGCCACCATCCCCGTGCAGCAGGCCGCGCCCGACGCGGACGCCATCGCCTGCTCCCTTGAGAACCCCGAGTCCTGCGAGGCCTGCCAGTAATGTCCGCCGCTGAACAGAAGAACCTGCTCGACCCCGGCTTCGAGCTGACCCTGCGTCCGATGCGGTACCCGGACTTCTACGACCGCTACCGCGACGCGATCAAGAACACCTGGACCGTCGAGGAGGTCGACCTCCACTCGGACGTCGCCGACCTCGCCAAGCTCTCCCCGGGCGAGCAGCACATGATCGGCCGCCTCGTCGCGTTCTTCGCGACCGGCGACTCGATCGTGGCGAACAACCTTGTGCTGACGCTGTACAAGCACATCAACTCCCCCGAGGCGCGGCTGTACCTTTCGCGGCAGCTCTTCGAGGAGGCCGTGCACGTCCAGTTCTATCTGACGCTGCTCGACACCTACCTGCCCGACCCGGACGAGCGCGCGGCGGCGTTCGCGGCCGTGGAGAACATCCCCTCCATCCGCGACAAGGCGCAGTTCTGCTTCAAGTGGATCAACGAGGTCGAGAAGATCGACCGCCTGGAGACGAAGGCCGACCGCCGCCGCTTCCTGCTCAACCTGATCTGCTTCGCGGCCTGCATCGAGGGCCTGTTCTTCTACGGCGCCTTCGCCTACGTGTACTGGTTCCGCAGCCGCGGCCTGCTGCACGGCCTGGCGACCGGCACCAACTGGGTCTTCCGCGACGAGACCATGCACATGAACTTCGCGTTCGAGGTCGTGGACACCGTCCGCCAGGAGGAGCCCGAGCTCTTCGACGACGAGCTCCAGCAGCAGGTCACCGACATGCTGAAGGAGGCCGTCGAGGCCGAGCTGCAGTTCGGCCGCGACCTGTGCGGCGAGGGCCTGCCGGGCATGAACACCGAGTCCATGCGCGAGTACCTCCAGTGCGTCGCCGACCAGCGCCTGCAGCGCCTGGGCTTCGCCCCGGTCTTCGGCTCGGAGAACCCGTTCTCCTTCATGGAGCTGCAGAACGTCCAGGAGCTCACCAACTTCTTCGAGCGCCGCGCCTCCGCGTACCAGATGGCGGTCGAGGGCTCGGTCGGCTTCGACGAGGAGTTCTGAGCCGGGCGGCTTAATTCCCCTCGCACCCTGCATCGCGTGTCTCCCGTCCGGGAATCCAAGTGCGGATCCGGACACGACGGGAGGCACGCGATGCCGCGTTTCATGATGATCGTCAAGGCGAGCGACGAGTCCGAGGCCGGGGTGATGCCGACCAAGGAGATGCTCGCCGAGATGGGGGCGTACAACGATCGGCTGGCCGCGGCCGGGCTGATGCTCGCGGGCGAGGGGCTGCACCCCACCTCCGAGGGGGCGCGGGTGACGTATTCGGACGGTCCGCCCGTCGTGACGGAGGGACCGTTCGCGGGCGACGCGCAGGGGCTGGTCGCCGGATTCTGGGTGATCAAGGCCGACTCCATGGACGAGGCCCTGGAGTGGGCCCGCCGCATCCCCTTCCGGGAGGGCGAGGTCGAGGTGCGCCGGGTCTTCGAGGCCTCGGAGTTCCCGGACGGCTCGTAGCCGGCGGCCGGCAGCGGCTCGTGGAACGCGTGTGGCGGGCGACCCCCGGGTGGGGGCGCCCGCCACAGGCGTGTGCGCCGTCGTGCGCGCGGTCAGTCGTTGGCGACGACCGGGTAGCGCGGGGTGCCCTCTGCCATCTGCTTCAGGGCGTCCTTGCGGTCGCGCTTGGAGAGGCGGTCGATGTAGAGCCGGCCGTAGAGGTGGTCGGTCTCGTGCTGCAGGCAGCGGGCGAAGTAGCCGGTGCCCTGGACGCGGATGGGGTTGCCCTGGGCGTCCTGGCCGCTGACGACCGCGTAGTCGGGGCGGGCGAGGGCGGCGTAGGCGGTGGGGACGGAGAGGCAGCCCTCGTTGGAGTCGTCCAGGATCCGGCGGTCGGCCGGGAGGTCCTCCAGGACGGGGTTGCAGACGGTGCCCACGTGGCGCACGCCCTCGTCGTCCATGCAGTCGTAGACGAAGACCTTGAGATCGACACCGATCTGGTTGGCGGCGAGGCCCACACCCTCCGCGGTGCGCTGGCTCGCGAACATGTCGTCGATCAGCTGCGCGAGCTCGTCGTCGAAGGAGGTGACGTCCTTGCACTCGCGGTGCAGGACGGGGTTGCCGACCACGGTGATCGGGCGGGACGTGCCGCGCTCGCGGTGCGCGCGCTCGCGCTCCTCGCAGTCCTCGGTGTCCACGATGAACTCGCCGTCCACCGGCTGGTCGGTCTCTTGCTGCGACTGCTGCGACATGTCCGCCGTATTGCCTCTCTCAAAACCCAAAAGGATGCCTATACAGGGTACGGGGCCCCCTCGGGGGCGTCAGCAGACCTCTTCCAGATCACGCCACTCGCGTGTGTCGGGGCTGTCGGCGACCCAGCCGTCCAGCAGCCCCCGCACCAGCCCGGCGGGGGCGGCGATGCCGCACTCGCGCTCGGGCACCCACAGGGAGCCGGAGCCGGCCGTGCGGTGGCCGAGCGGGCCGGGGTGGCCGGGCTCGCTGTGGTCGTGCGGGTCGAGGTGCTCGCCGTTGCCCTCGTCGCTGGGCATGCGGCTCTCGGAGCACGTGCGGCACAGCAGGCGCACGGACGAGGACCAGTCCTCGGCGGCGAAGCCGGCGTCGGCCGCGAGGCGCTCCAGGGCGTCCCGGTCGGCCTCGGTGGCGGCTTCCAGCAGGACGACCCACGTCGGCACGGGCGAGGGGGCCCACAGCTCGATCTCGTCGAAGACGGGATAGGCGGGCCCGGCGGCGGTGACGCGCTCGCCGTGCGGGACGCCGTCGTGCAGCACGACCTCGCCCCACCGGCGCCCCGAGGAGGGCAGCGGGATGGAGAGGACCTCCATGCGGGCCGGATCGAGCCTGCGGCCCCAGACGACCTCGGCCTCGCCCTCCGGGGAGAGCCGCACGGCCGCGCTGCCCAGCTCCATGCCGACCGGCTCGCCGGCCGGGGTGCCCTCGCCGGGCACCCGCAGGCCGTACGCCTGCCAGGCGCGGCGGGCCAGGGGCCAGTCCTGCAGGGCGGTGGCGGCGATGCCCACGTTCCACCAGTCCGGGGCGCCGGCCTCGCGGTCCAGGAGCGCCACGGCGCGCAGCCCGGCGGCGCGCGCCTGCTCCCAGTCGTGGCGGAACTTGTGCAGCAGCGCCAGGTTGAACCACGACTCCGAGAGCCACGGCTCCATGTCGGCCGCGCGCGTCAGCAGCGCGCCCGCGTCCTCGTACCGGCCGTCGCCGATGAGCGTGAAGGCACGGTCGGTGGCCTGCCGCCACGAGGCGGAAGGCCGGTGCCGTACCTTGCCGAAGATCCTCACGATTCCCGCCTGCCGGTTTCTGCGTGCGACCACGCCGGATGACCCAGGTGAAGGCCGCCGTCCTCCCTGACGACAACCTGCCACATCTCACTCGCTCCGGGAAGTCGCGCCCGCTGGGCCTCCGTGCCGGAGGCAGCGCGCCCGACGCCCCCCGTCGTCTCCGTGGGTTTCCCGTCCCTCTCTCGTCGTCTTCTCCTCTTCGCATCCAACCATGCCCCTTTGGACGCCCGCTCATTACCCGTGGGTTCACCGCGGTACTCCCGCTTTGACCTGACTCTTACCCCTGGTCCGGCCCCGGTCCACCCGTCCCCGGGACCGGCTCCGCTCCCCCGTCGCCGCCCCCACGCGCGAGCACCCTGGCCAGGGCGGCCACGACCTGCGGGTCGTGCTCGCGGGCGGTGTCGAGGCGCAGCCGCTCCAGGGCGCACAGGGGCCCGCAGCCGGTCCGGCCGACGTGGTCCTCGTAGGCGTTGACCGTGCGGACGACGCGGGCGGCGAGCGGCTGCTCGCGGTAGGGGTCGGCCTGCCGCTCCACGACGACGGCGACGTCGGACGGCACCCCGGTCCGGCGGACGACGGCCCCGCCCAGGAGGGCGATGCGGCGGCGCTGCTCGGGGGGAAGCGGCTCGGTGGCCCCGGCGGGGACGGGGTCGAGGAGGGAGAGCTGGCCGATGTCGTGCATGAGTGCGGCGTACTCCAGAACGGTGAGGCCCGCCTCGGACAGGCCGAGCTCGCGCCCGGTGGCCCGGCTGAGGGCGGCGACGCGGCGGGCGTGCCCGGCCGGGGTGTGGCCCGCGATCTCCGTGGAACGCGCGAGGGAGGCGATGGTCTGGTGGTACGTGGCCCGTACGGCGGTGTAGCGGTGGAAGGAGAGCTGGGTGAGCAGCAGGGGCAGGCAGAAGACCGGCAGGGCCCACAGGCCGGCGACGCCCACGGCGAGGGCCATGACGGCGCCGGTGGCGCAGATCGCGGTGCCGATGCCGGCGAGGGAGGCCAGCTCGTCGCGGAGGACGGGCCCGTAGGGGCCGCCGGTGCGGGCGCGGGTGAGGAGCGCGGCGAGGGCGGCGTCGAAGAGGGTGGTGAGCGCGAGGACGGTGAGCAGGACGAAGGCGTAGGCGGGTCCGTGGCCGGGCCAGCGCTCCAGGACGCCGGAGTGGTGCAGCGGCTGGAAGCACACGGCGGCGAAGCCGGTGGTGAGCAGGCGCCGGGTGAGGTGGTCGCGGGTGGGCGGGCGGCCGATCGCGCCGGCCAGCGTCGCGGCGAGGACGACGGCGACGACCTGCGGGGCGCAGTGCGCGGTGGGCCGGCCGGCGATCTCTCCCAGCAGGGCGTAGGAGAGGGCTCCGGCGGCTCCTACGGGGGCGGTCTGGCGGTCGCCGGGCCCGGCCGTGGGGCGGCGGCGCCGGGCGGCCTCGCCGACGGCGATCAGGAGACCGTAGACGAGGGCGACTTGGGGCTGGGCGACGCCGTGCCACGCGGTGCGGGCCAGAGCGGCCAGGGAGAGCGCGACGGCCGCCCCGTGCACGCTCCGTATCAGCAGCACGTCACCGCGTCCCGTCACCCCTCACCCCCCGGGTGGCCGGCCCCGGTGACCGGCCGGCGGGAAGAAGGGACGTTTCCGCTGGGTGGAGTTGCACTCTCCGTAGCTTCCGAGGTCACTGTCGAATGCCATCCGTGACGGTCGAGGGCCGCGGACAGGGCCGCGACCATACGAGGGTCGAACTGGCTTCCCGCACAGCGGTGGAGTTCGGCGAGGGCTGCCGGTACGGGACGGGCCCGGCTGTAACTGCGCGTGGAGGTCATCGCGTCGAACGCGTCCGCGACGGCCACGATCCGCGCGAAGAAAGGAATCTGATGCCCCCTCAGGCCGTACGGGTAGCCGCTGCCGTCCAGGCGCTCGTGGTGGTGGAGGATCGCCGCACGCGCCTCGTCCAGGAAGCCGATGCCGCGCACCATCTCGTGCCCGTACTCCGGGTGCAGCTCGATGACACGCCGCTCCTGCGGGGTGAGCGGCCCGTCCTTGCGCAGCAGGCGGGTGGGGACGCCGAGCTTGCCCACGTCGTGCAGGATCCCCGCGAACCGCAGCGCCTCCAGCCGCTCCCCCGCCATGCCGAGCTCGCGGCCGATGAGCACCGAGGCGCGCCCCACGCGCTCGCTGTGGCCGCGGGTGTACTGGTCCTTGAGGTCGACGGCCTGGACGAGCGCCCGGATGGTGGCCTGATGGGCGGCCCGCTCGCGCTCGCAGCGCTCCAGGAACCAGGACGAGACGGACATCGGCAGCAGGACGAGCAGCGCCGTGGCCGGGCCGTAGGAGCTGTGCCACAGGGCCGCGGTCAGCAGCCCGATGGGCCCGTGCACGAGGGCCGGCAGCAGCGGGCCGGGCAGCAGGAGCCCGCTCCAGGCGGCGCGGGGGCGGCGGCGCTCGGCCGCCACGCGGACGGCGCCGTCGAGGGCGGCGGCCACCAGCGACAGCACGAGGGCGGCGAGGAGGGCGGGCGGCAGGGCGGAGGGGAAG
>NZ_JBPQTS010000112.1:0-25697 GCF_051386455.1 Streptomyces sp. URMC 124 | reverse complement strand
CCCCCCCCCCCCCCCCCCCCCCCCCCCCCCGCCACCATCACCAGACCCAGTTCACGAAAAGCCGGTCACATCATCCGGTCACCGGTGTCACCCCGCCCCCAGGGTGATCACAGGCCCCAGGGGCTACCACAGGTTGGTGAAGACCACCGAGACGTTGTCCTGACGGATGGCCGTGCGGGCCGGGCCGCTCACGCTCGCGGTGTTGCTCTGGTTCGAGGCGCCCGTGCCGGTGGCCTGCTGCTGGCCCGTCGTCGAATTCCCGTGGTTCGAGCCCCCGACGCCGCTCCCCACGACCGCCGCGGCAGCCGCGTTGGACCCGCGGTTGGCCACCTGGTTGCCATTGCCGTCGTCATCGGCGTGGGCGACGCCGGAGAGGAGGACCGCCGCCACAGGCAGAGCGGCAGCAGTGGTGAGGACGCGAGCAGTGCGGGTGCTTGCCATTTCTATTCCTCCAGAACGCTGAGCGGAACTACTGCCAGTAGACAGAACTACTGCACAGAGCCGAGCAGTTGGCCGACCACCCGGCGGGATTTCGACGTCGCGCTTCGAGGTTTGCCCACCGAATCCCCGGCGAACCACCCGTCGCTTCCCATTCCCTCGCAAGCATGACCACTCTCGAATAAACCCCTGCCACCCCCGTCAGCCCCTGGCCCGCGCCCCTCAGGGAGCCCTTATGACCCATACGCCACAAGGGCAGAACCGTTCCGGCGGAACATCGGCCCATTCCGTAAACATGGCCGAGAAGTGGACGCCATGGCGGGCGTCAACGTTCAGGCGGAGCAGGCCGCGTCGAGGAGGACCTCCGCGGCGGCCCGCGCATCGTGCCCGGCCGCGGGGTCCCCGTCGATCGCCGTGATCGTCGTGGCGCCCTCGATCAGGATCAGCAGGTGCCGGGCGAGAGCCTCCGGTCGCCCGGCCCCCGCGCCGGCCAGCAGCTCTTCGAGCAGCTCGCGGTAGCGCGCCAGGTGGGCGCGGGGCAGCTGCCGCACCGGCCCGTCGAGGTGGCGCGTCTCCACGGCGGCGTTGATCACGGCGCAGCCGCAGTAGCCGTCGCGCGCGTACCAGCGCGTGAGCAGGTCGAAGAGGGCGAGCACGCGCTCGCGTCCGGCGGGCACGCCCTCCAGATGCGCGGTCAGCCACCGGTGGATGTGCTCGCTGCGGTGCTCCAGCACGGCCTCCACAAGGCCTTCCTTGGATCCGAAGTTGCGGTAGATCGTCAGCTTCGAGGCGCCCGCGTGGTGGGCGATCTCGTCCACCCCGACGGTGTGCACGCCGCGCTCGTAGAACAGCTGGACCGCACTGGACAGCACGCGGGCCCGGGTCGCACGCGGGTCGATGGTCGCTCCCGGCTTCACTGGCATGCCGCCAGTCTAGGCCCGGCGGGGAGGAGTAGGTACCGTACGGTACCGTCTCGTCATGGCACCTCAACTCCACCACGCCGCCCGACGGTTAGGGGCCGCCGCATGACGGTCGCACCACGCGTACGCACGTTCCACGAAGGCGAGCAGGCCGTGCAGCGGGCCGCCGGCGCCCACGACAAGGCCGCCCGGGTCGCGGGGATCCTCGACGACCGGCTCTCCCCCGTCGCCGGGATGTTCCTCTCCACCGTGCCGTGCGTGGCCCTGGGCGCGGCCGACGCCGACGGCCGGATGTGGGCCACGGTCCTGACCGGAGAGCCGGGATTCGTCCTGACCGGGCCGAAGGCCGTACGGATCCGTGCGGCCCGCCCCGAGGGCGACCCCTGCCTGCCCGCCGGCCTTCCCCTCGGCGCGACGCCCGCCGCGGGCCCCCAGGCAGCCCTCATCGCCATGGACTTCGTGCGGCGCCGCAGGTTCCGGGTCAACGGCCGCGTCCGCCGATGCGACCCGGCCGTGATCGACATGGACGTGGAGCAGGCGTACGGGAACTGCCCGCGCCACATCCGCACCCGTCTGGTGGACCCACCGGCCTTCTCCCCGGACCGGCAGACCACCTCGCTCACCCGGCTGACCGACCGGGAGCACCGGTTCATCGCCCGCAGGGACACCCTGTTCATCGCGACCCGCCACCCCACGGCCGGAGCCGACGTCTCCCACCGCGGCGGACCGGCCGGCTTCCTCCGGGTCACCGGCCCGGGGCGCGTCGAACTGCCGGACTACTCCGGCAACGCCCTGTTCAACACGCTCGGCAACCTGTGGAGCCACCCGCACGTCGGGCTGGTGCTCCCCGACTTCGCGACCGGCGAGACCGTACAGATCAGCGGCCGCGCGGCCATCGACCTCCGGCCGGCACGGGAGTTGTGGGGGCCGGAGGTCGAGAGGGTGGTGGAGATCGACGTGGAGCGGGTGGTCCGTACGGCGGCGTCCGGTCCTGCCGGTTCTACGGGACCTACGGGTCCTACCGGTCCTACCGGTCCTACGGGTTCTACCGGTCCTACGGGTTCTACCGGTCCTACCGTTCCTACCGTTCCTACCGTTCCTACCGGCTGAGTGCCGCTACGACCCGCTCGGCTCCTGCGTGCGCGGCTCCTGCGTGCGCGGCCCCGGCGTGCGCAGCCTCGGCGTGCGCGGCCTCGGCGTGCGCGGCCCCAGCGTGCGTGCTCCGGGCCGTCCGCCCCCGGCCCGGCCTGGTCCCCACGACGACGGTCGCGTCCAGTTCGTCGCACTCGACGACACGCGTCATCAGGCCGTTGCCCACGAACGCCTCGACGGTGCGCGGCGCCTGCCGCTCGCTCGTCTCGACCAGCAGGTGGCCACCCGGCGCGAGCCAGGACGACGCCGCGGCGGCCACGCGCCGCTGTACGTCGAGCCCGTCCGAGCCGCCGTCCAGCGCGACCCGCGCCTCGTGGTCCCGGGCCTCGGCCGGCAGCAGGGCGATGGCCTCGGTGGGCACGTAGGGCGCATTGGCGACGAGCACGTCTATCCGGCCGCGCAGGGCCGCGGGCAGGGGCTCGTACAGATCGCCCTCATAGACGACGCCGCGCGCGCCGATGTTGCGCCGCGCGCACTCCACGGCCGCGGGGTCGATGTCGGCGGCGTACAGCTCGATGTCCTCCCCGGCCGACGCCAGCGCCGCGCCCACCGCGCCGGAGCCGCAGCACATGTCGACGACGACGGCGCGCGGAGAGCTGAGGGCGAGGGCCTGCCCGACGAGGAACTCCGAACGCCGGCGCGGGACGAAGACACCCGCGTCCACGGCTATCCGCAGGCCGTAGAACTCGGCCCATCCGACGACGTGTTCCAGGGGCAGGCCGGACGCGCGCCGCGCGACCATGTCCTCGACCTCGTCCGGCGTGCGCGCCGTGGAAAGGATGAGCTCGGCCTCGTCCTCGGCGAAGACGCAGCCGGCGGCCCGGAGCCTGGAGACGACGAGAGGGAAGAGGGAACGGGAGAAGGACGAAGAGTTGTCGAACATGGAGAAGCCTTCCGGATCACCGAAGGGCGCTCTCGCGGCCGGCTAGAGAGAGGAAGCGACCGTACAACCAGGGGAAGAGAGCACCCAGCCTGCAACAGCGGTAATGGGTCTCACCTCCTGGGACGGTTCCTGCCAACGGCGGCAACAGTACATGATCCCCCGTGACGGGAACCGCTGGGCCCGGCCCGGGGCGGCGGGCGCACGGCAGCGGGGGCAATGGCTCCGTTTTCGGACGTACTGCCGGTAGCGCTTGCGTTCCGGGGGCTCGCGCGTGGTGGGATAAGGCGATGCGAACCCCCACACGCATACCCTCCCGTCCCCCCAACCCCTATGACGAACTGGCGTCACTGGCCGACCCGGAGCCTGGCGATCCGGCTCCGGAAACTGCTGCCCCGGCCCCGGAATCCGCCGAGCCGGCTCCCGGCCCCGCCGCCCTGACGGACACGCAGCCGCTCACCGTCCTCCCCCTCCAGCTCCTCCACGGCGATACCGACGAGGAAGAGTCCTGGTCCCCGCCGAACCACCGCCGCGGCAAGCGCGGCCGCGGCCACCGCCGCCGCCGGGGCCCGCTCGCCGCCGCGCCCCGCACGGCCAAGCTGCTGATCGTCCTCTCCCTCTGCGCCGGGATCCTGGTGCTGGCGGATCGCTGCGCGCAGATGTACGCGGAGAAGAAGGCGCAGCAGAAGCTGCAGCAGGAGCTCCACCTGGCCGCCGCTCCGCAGGTCGACATCCACGGGTTCCCCTTCCTCACCCAGGTCCTGGAGAAGCGCCTGGAGCGCGTGGACGTCACGGTCCCGCACGTGGCCGCCGAGCGGGTCTCGCTCGCGAAGGTCCACGCCAGCAGCCGTGACATCCGGCTGACCGGGAACCTGCCGAGCGACATCCGCGGCGCGGTCATCGGCGACCTGGACGGCGAAGTCCTGCTCTCCTTCGCCGACATGAACCGTGAACTGGCCGCCTCCCAGGTCGCCTTCCGCCGCCGCTCCGACCGCACGATCGGCGCCGACGGAAAGCTGACCGTCGGCGGCCAGGAGCTGCGCGTGAGGGCCCAGGCGCAGCTGCAGCTGAACGGGAGCCGCGGCCTGTCCACCGAGGTGGACGACATGAGCCTCGACGTGCCGGGCATCGCCACGTACCGCCCGGGCAAGGGCAGAGGACTGACCCTGCACCGCGAGACCGCCGAACGCATCAGCCGCGACGCGGCGCGGGCGAAGGCGCTGTTCTCGGTCCCGGCGCTGGCGGAGCGGCTCGGGGTGTCGCAGCAGGACGCCGAGGCGGCCCTGAGGAGCGAGGAGAAGCTGCACCGCCTGACGGGCGCACCTCGTTTCGTCGAACGGCTGACGCACCTCAACCTCATCGACGCGGCCATGGACAACCCGTGGCTGCTGAAGAAGCTCGGCATCGACCCGAAGCTGATCGGCGGCCTGATCCGGATGCGCCCGCCGGAGCTCTCCGACCGCCTGACCTTCTCCTTCTCGCTCCCCAAGGAGGCGCGCGAGCTTCAACTGCGCGATGTGAGGGTCGAGAAGGACGGGATCAGGGCGACGCTGAGGGGCATGGAGCTGCCGGTGGGGCGGCACTGACAGCCGCCACTCTCGCCTCGCTCTTTCCTCTGGTCACACGTCGGTTGACCGGCTGATGCGATAACCACCATATGGGTCAAGACAATTGGTGTCTGCGCGCGCTACGCTTCCGGAGGTAAGACCCTCCCAGGCTCCTACCTGGCCCGATCCCGGGTCGGCAGCCCCGCACGCCGGGGCTGAAGCTCCATCCAGGGAGGGTGGAAGTGGAAGAGCGCTCGTCGCCGCCCGGCGACTTACGCCGATCCAGGATCCGCAGCATGAGGAGAGGCCTGAGGGCGGCTCATCAGGGCGCCCGCAGGTGGTGCGCCTCGCCTTCGGGCAAGCGCGCACTCAGATTCACCGGCGAGCTCTTGAAGTGGTACGCACGCTTCAAGGGGACCGACGTGGAACTCTGGTGACGATCCCCTTGCAGCGGTGACATCGACACGGCCCGCCCCGACAGATTCCACCCTGGGGGCGGGTTCGTGCTTGTTTGCCCGCCACACTACGCCCGGGTCCCGCGACCGTCACGCCGCTCCCGTTCTCTCTGGAACAAGGCTGGACAGACGGCGAATCCGAGGGCCAGTGTGAGACATTGGGCATTGTCTCGCGGGATGGGGGGATCATGTCGGAGGAGCCGCGCCGGGCCGGACGCCGGGGCCGCCCGTGGGGGCCGCTGCAGGGCGGCACCGCCGAGATCAGCGAACTGGCCCAGCTGCTGCGCAACGAGCTCGACGCGTCGGGAATGACGCTGGGCGAGCTCTACGACAGGCTCGTCCCGGAGCACTTCTCCAGCGGGCACGTTCCCGCACGCTCCACGCTGGCCCGCCGGTTGTCCGGCCACGGCCTGGAGAGCGACTGGGAGATCGTCGAAGCGATCATCGACGTCACGTCGGGCCCCGCACCGGCGCGCCCGGGTGTCCTCCTGCAAGCCCGGCAGCTCTGGAACGCGGCCAGGCGCAACCCGACACCGGCGCCCACGGAGGACGGAACGCCCGACGAATCACCGGACGGAACGCCGGACCGAACGCCGGACGGAACGCCGGACGAAAGGGCTACGGAGGGGCGTCAGGCGGCCGCACGGGCGGCGACACCCGTCTCCTTCCACGGCACGACGTTCCACGGCTCCGTCAATATCACCAACAACACCTACTACTCCGCCGCGGAAGAGCCCCGGCAGGGGCGGTCGACAGACGGCGAAGCGCTCGTCGAAGCGCTCGTGGAAGCGCAGCGGCAAGTCATCGACCTGCAGAAGGAGCTGCTCGCCTCGCGCCGCCGCCTCTTCGGACTGGCGGACCGGCTGAACCGCTCCCACCTCGCGCTCGCGACGGTCATGCGCGTGCTGGACGAAGCCCCGCCGGGCCGCGCGGTGGACGGGCTGCGCAGGGAGGTGGCGGAGGCGCTGCAGCAGTCGGATGCCGAGGAAGAGGCATGCGACTGGGAGGTGCTGCACCATGTGACGGCCACGCCGGAGGAGCTGGAGAAGCCCGAGGAGTGACCCGGGGGCCTGCCCCGTTCGTCCCGTTCGACGAGGGATGACTCGAACGGGGGAACAGGCTTCGGGACCGGGCTCGTCCCCCCGGCCGGTGGAGCAGCATGCCGCCATGAACGCTGGTCGGAACGGCCCTCCCCTGGTCAGGTGCCCGCACTGCCGCAACCCCATGTGGTGGGACGTGACGTACCCGTACAAGCCCGCCTGGTACTGCTCCGTGTGCCACTACCCCCCGGACCGGCGGCGGAGCGCCCACGCCGCGCCGCCCCGGTGCCCGGAGGGCTGCGCCAGCGCGGTGATCCAGACCGGTGACGACGGGGCCAAGACGTTCGTCTGCCACCGCAAATGAGGCCGCCCGTCACACTTCCCCGTCGCCATCCGTCAGGTGAGTGACAGCGAAGTGCAAGCGCAAGTCCCCAGGAGGCAACGATGACGGCACGTTCGATCACTGCGGCGGTTCCGGCGGGCCCGCGGATGACCGTGGATCCTCAGGAGCTCGTCCCGGAGCTGGCAGAGGTTTCGGCGGCGCTGTTCAAGGCGACGGGCAACCGCTCGGTGCCGCGGACCACGATCAGCCTGCTCCAGCTGCGGGCCGGCCAGATCGTCGGCAACACCTACCTGACCGTGCTCCACACCGGCTTCCTGCGCAAGGCCGGCGAGTCGGAGGAGCGGATCACCGCGGTGGCGTCCTGGCAGGACGCGCCGTACTTCACCGGTGCCGAGCGCGCCGCGCTGGCCTTGGTGGAGGCGGTCCTGCTGCCCTCCGCGCAGGGCGAGCGGGTCTCCGACGAGCTCTACGCCCAGGCGGCCGAGCACTACGACCCGAAGGCGCTGACCACCCTGATGATCGCGATAGGCCAGGTCAACTTCTTCATTCCCCTCGCCCTCATCGCCAAGCCCGTCGCGGGCCGGGCGTTCAACGAGCCCTGGAACTAGGGCGTCCGGGACAGGTCTGCGGCTCACGGCCATCCGTCGGCTGTGAGCCGCTTCGCCTCGCCCGCACCGCACAACCCTTATAGTTTGTCCGGTTTCCTCCCGTTTCTGAACTTCCGAGGGAGTCGGCGTCATGCACGTCCTGCTCGTCACCAGCGGCTCCACGGGCGACGTCGCGCCGTTCACCGGCCTGGGCGCCCGTCTGCAGCAGGCGGGCCACGCCGTGACCGTGGCGACCCATGAGCGCTTCGCCGGCCTGATCCGCTCCTGCGGGCTGGGCTTCCGACCGCTCCCCCTGGACCCCAGGGACATGCACGAAGCGTGCGCGCACACACTCTCCGGCGGCCGTTCCGGCCGAGCGGACGGCCCCCTGGGCACGCTCGCCATCGCCAGACAGAGCACGGCCTACACGTCCGAACTCGCGCACGGCGTCCTCCGGGCGGCCCGGCAGGGCGCGGACGTCCTCGTGGCCTCGGGGCGGACGGCACTGCCGGCCAAGGCGGTCGCCGACGGCCTGGGCATTCCGAGCGCGAGCGCACTGCTGCAGCCCGTCGCCCCGACCGGCGCCTTCGCGCCGATGGCGCTCGGGCGGCGCTCCGCCGGGCGCGTGGGCAACCGTCTCGTCTCCGGCGCGCTCTGGCGGGCGTTCCACCGGCAAGCCGCGTCGACCGCCCGGTGGGTGAGGGCCGAGCTGGGCCTGCCGTCGCCGCGCCGGACCACCCGCCGGCGCCGGGCCGGAGACTGGCCGATCTGGTACGGATTCAGCCCGCACGTCGTCCCGCGCCCGGTCGACTGGGCCCCCGAGCAGCAGGTGACGGGCTACTGGTGGCCCGAGGAGCCGAGCGCCTGGGCGCCGGAGCCGCGGCTGGCCGACTTCCTGGCCTCCGGACCGCCGCCGGTCTTCATCGGCTTCGGCAGCATGCCGTCACCGCACGCCGAGCGCCTGTCGGCCGTGTGCGCCGAGGCCCTGCGCCGGGCCGGGGTCCGGGGCGTGATCCAGGCCGGCTGGTCCGGGCTGAAGGCCGAGGGCGACGACGTCCTGACCGTCGGAGAGGTCTCCCACCAGTGGCTCTTCCCGCGCACCGCGGCGGTGGTGCACCACGGCGGTGGCGGCACCACGGCGGCCGGTCTGCGCGCCGGCGTGCCGGCGGTCCCCGTACCCGTCTTCTACGACCAGCCCTTCTGGTCCGCCCGGCTCCGGGCCCTGGGCGTCGCGCCGGGCGTCCTGCCCATGGCAGAGCTGACGGCGGACCGCCTGGCCCTCCTCATCGAGCGGGCGGTCCGCAACCCGGCCCACCGCGCCCGAGCCGCCCGCCTCAGCGCCGCCCTGGCCACCGAAGACGGCGCGGCCCCCGTCATCAAAGCCCTCGCGTCCCTCGAATCCCTTGAAGCCCCCGAGCCCCTGGAATCCCTGGAATCCGTCACGCGCTGACCTTCCGTACCGGAGCCGGGGGCCGAGGCCCTCATGGGCCGGAGGATTGGGGCCCCATGAGCCGGAGGATTGAGGCCCCCTTGAGCCGGAGGACCGGCTCCGACGTCATTCCGCAGTCGCCGGCGCCCCGGCCGGGAGGCGGAGCGCCAGACCGTCGAGCATGACCTCCAGGCCGTAGACAAACTTGGAGTCCCGCATTCCGGCCGGGTCCGACACTTCGACCGCGGCCGCGGCGTAGGCCTCGGGCATGTTGTCGTGGCCCACGGCGGCCTGCTGGGCGGCGGGCATGAGGCGGGCGATGAAGCCGGCTTCCGTCTCGCCGGAGCGGGCCACCGTGGTCAGCCAGGCCGCCTCGGCGGTGCTCATGCCCGTCACGTAGGCGATGAGGGAGTCGATGGCCCGGGTGGGTTCGGGGAAGCCCGCCTTGATGAACAGGTCCGCCAGCCGGCTGGAGAAGGCCATCAGGTTGGGGCCGAGGTACGCCAGACCGGCCTGGCCCAGCACCGAGGACAGCCACGGGTGACGCAGAGCCGTCGCGCGGAAGGACGCGGCGGCCCGGGCGGCCGCCGTCCGCCAGTCCGCGGAGTCGGCGGCCGGTACGACCACCTCGCCGAAGACCTCGTCCACGGCGAGCTCCATCAGCTCGTCCTTGGTGGCGACATGGCGGTACAGGGACGTCGCTCCGGCGTTCAGGCGGGCGGCCAGCTTCCGCATGCTCAGGGCCTCGATGCCGTCGGCGTCCAGCATCACGATCGCTTCCCGGACGATCGCCTCCCGGGACAGGCCGGGCTGCTCCGCCCCGCGCGGCCGGCGGGTCCAGACGGAGGGAAGGGGCTGCGGCTTCTTGTCGGCGGCCATCGGCTCGCTCCTTTGCGTACGTCGTGCGCATTCAGCGTACAGGGATCACGGGTTGCGAACAGTGTGCGCAGAGGCGTACGGTGTGCGCAACGTCCGGAACAGTGTGCGCACCGCGGGAACGGTGTGCGCAACCCGAAAGGAAAGCCCGATGGCAGCCGCAGCCCCAGGGGCCGAGCCGAACAAGACGACCAAGACGGCCGGGACGCCCCAAGCGCCGGTGACGGCGCTGACCCGCAGCCCGCGCCGGTGGTGGATCCTGATCGTGCTGTGCCTCAGCACGCTGGTCCTCGTCGTCGACAGCATGGCGCTGACCGTCGCCGTGCCGGCCATGACCGAGGACACCGGGGCGAGCCCCCAGCAGATCCAGTGGATCCTCGACTCCTACGTCCTCGTCTTCGCCGGCCTGCTGCTGACCTCGGGAAGCCTCGGCGACCGGTTCGGCCGCCGGAAGGTGATGATCATCGGCCTGCTGCTCTTCGGGGCGGCATCGCTGGCCGCGGTGTTCTGCACCACCCCGGGCGAGGTCATAGCCGTCCGTGTGGCGATGGGCGTCGGCGGTGCACTGATCATGCCGTCCACCCTGTCGGTCCTGATCACGGTCTTCGACGAGGAGGAGCGCCCGAAGGCGATGGCCGCTTGGGGCTCGGTGTCCATGCTCGGCCTGGTCGGCAGCCCGATCCTCGGCGGCGTCCTGATCGACCACTTCTCCTGGCACTCGATCTTCTTCATCAACGTCCCGGTCGTCGTCCTGGCCGTGGTGGCCGGCCTGCTGCTGATGCCCGAGTCCAAGGCGCCCTGGCAGAAGCCCGACCCGCTGGGCGCCGTCCTCTCCGCCGTCGGCATGACCGCCCTGGTCTGGTGGATCGTCGAGATCCCGCAGCACGGCGCCTTCGCGGGCCGCGGGCTGGTCACGCTCGCCGTCGCCGTCGCCGCGCTGGCCGGGTTCGTGATCTGGGAGAACACCACCGCTTCGCCGATGGTCCCGCTGGTCCTCTTCAAGCACCGCAACTTCACCGGCGGTTCGATCTCGCTGGCGCTGGTCCAGATCGGCAACGGCGGCCTGCTCCTGATCCTCACCCAGTACCTGCAGTCGGTCCTCGGCTACTCCCCGGTCAAGGCCGGTCTGGCCTTCACCCCGCTGGCCGTCGCCGCGCTGATCGGCAACGGAGCCGGCGCCAAGCTCGCCGCCAAGGCCGGCTACCGACGGCTGATCCTGGCCGGCATGCTCCTGATGGCGGCCTCCTTCGGCCTGCTGACCACCGTCACCACCGACAGCGGCTTCACCGTCCCGTCGGTCGCCCTCGGCCTGCTCGGTCTCGGCGCCGGCATGGCCATGCCGGCTGCGGTGGGCGCCCTGATGGCGACCATCCCGGCCGAGAAGGCGGGCGTCGGCTCCGCCCTGAACGACACCATCCAGCAGGCCGGCACCGCCCTCGGCATCGCCATCCTCGGCTCGCTGCTCACCAGCACCTTCTCCGCGGAGATGCCGGCCGACGCCCCCGAGCAGGCCAAGCAGTCGATCGGCGGTGCGCTGGCCGCCGCCCGGGGGGACGCGGGCCTGGTCCAGGCCGCCAAGGACGCCTTCACCGCCTCGATGTCCACCACCCTCACCTTCAGCGCGATCGGCGTCCTGGCCGCCGCACTGCTCGCGGTGCTGGTCATGCGGGGCGGCAAGCCCGACACCCCGGCCGAGGCCGCCGCCACCGCGCAGCAGGAGGCCGCCCCGGCCGCCTGACCCTGCGGCCGCCTCCCGGCTCCCGGACGAACACCGTTGCGCACCACGAGGCCGGCACCCCCAGGGGTGCCGGCCTCGCACCCGTCAGGCGCTCGCCGCTAGCTGACGGGCGTCAAATAGAAATAGAAAGGGGTGTCGCCGCCGCAGTCGGCGGCTCCTCCGCTGCGCCCCATGGTCATGTTCGACCTGAAGTAGATCTTCTTCTTGCCGTCGAGCTTGACCGCCTTGTTTATCTTGAAGGTCGCACTGTGGTCGCGAGCGTCACCGGGAATGGGGTGCGGATCCCACGTGGTCCGCCAAGCCGTCCCACCGTTACCGCGCACCAGGTACTGCCCTTGCGCATTGGATTCGACCTGCGTGCGGTAGGTGACCGTTATCGACTTCACGTAGATTTCCTCTTTGGAGACCTTGCCCAGGTCCCACTTGACGAAGCCGGTGAGCCAAGCATCGTCCCTGCAGCCGGCCTTGTCGCGCGAGTCGTCCTCCACACTGCCGCTGTGCACTATGCGCGGGCCGCCCACTTTGACCTTGTTCTCGAAACCGTAGCGGTGCACTTCTGCGGAGGCCGGCCCGGTGCCGAGCGAAGCGGCCAGGGCAACTGCTCCCCCGATCGCCAGGAGAGAACGACGTCGATTATTCATACGCATGACAGACAAGCCGAGCATGACAAGCCTTCCGGAGTCGCATACAGGGGAAAGGTGCGGGCGCAAGCGATCCAAGCGCCACAGTGAATTCTGATCCCACGAAAGCCCGGCGAGAAAGGGGTCTTTGATGCGTACGGACGCGTGATTGATAGCTTGCCCGCATCGATGTCGACGGCTGACGGGCCGTCTTCCCGGGGGGGGCGATCATGACGACCGATCCGAGTGCGCAGCAGTTGCGCCTGCTGCTCGTGCTGGCGGAGGAGCTGCACTTCGGCCGGGCGGCGAAGCGGCTGTTCATCAGTCAGCCCGCCCTCAGCCGGCAGATCCGCGCCCTCGAAGAGCACTTGGGGGTGCACCTGGTGGACCGGTCCACGCGGCGGGTGGAGCTGACGGCGGCCGGGGCCGCCCTCCTGCCGCAGATGCAGGCGGTGGTGGAGGCCGTCGACGGACTGCGGGGTGCCGCGAAGGCGCAAGCGAACCCGGCCGCGGACCGGGTGACGCTCGGCACCTACGTCTCCGGCCTCCCGACCTTGCGGATACTCCTCGACCGTTTGCGCGAGCACCCTTCGTGTCCCGAGGTCGACTTGCGCGCCGTGGGCCCCGTCGAGCAAGTCAGCGCGCTGCTGGACGGGGACACCGACGCCGTCATCTGTTACGGCCCCATGCCCGACGGTGTCCGTACGCTCCCGCTGGGAACCGAACCGCGCTTCGTCTGCCTGCCGGACACCCATCCCCTGGCGGACCGCGCATCGGTGACCCTCGCGGAGCTGTCCGACCTGCCCGTCATCGGCTTCCCGCCCCGGGTGGCCGCGGAATGGCGCGACTTCTGGGCCGCCGACCCGCGCCCCGACGGCACTCCGGTGCGCTACACCGACCAGCCGGGAACCACTCTGGACCTCTGCCTCGCCCTCATCAGCCTGGGACACGGCATCCGCTTCATCTCCGAAAGGGGCCGGCGCCTCATGCCCCGCCCCGGCATCCGGTTCGTCGCCGTCACCGACCTCCCCCCGTGCACGGCACTGCTCGCCTGGCCCGCCTCCCGCCCCGCCTCCCCCGCCTTCGGCTCTTTCCTGCACGTGCTCCGGGCCCACCTCCGCACCACCGTCGACGGTGCCCTCAGCGTCATCGAAAGCCAGGCGGAAGGGGCGCCCCCGATGTGAGGACGCCCCCCGATGTGAGGGCGCCCCACCAGGACCGCCGCGACCAGGGCCACCGCGACCAGGGTCACCGTCACCAGGGCCACCGCCACCAGGGGTCAGCTCCCGCAGACGCAGCCGGCCGGTTCGCCGGTCTCCGCGGGCGTGGCGGTGCAACAGGTGCCGTCCCCCTGCGCAGGGCCGGCCGGGCCGTTGCCGAGGGTGCCGGCATCGGCCTTGACGACGTAGACCTCCCAAGGCTCGCGGCCGGGACCGTGGACCCAGACCTTGTCCTGGAGCGCGTAGCAGCAGGAGGTGTCGTTCTCTTCGAACGTCGCCAGGCCGGCCTCCTTCAGCCGCTCGGTCGCGGCCGCGACCTGGCCGGTGGTCTCGACCTCGACGCCGAGGTGGTCCAGACGGGTGTCCCGGCCGGGTTCGCCCTCGATGAGGACGAGCTTGAGCGGGGGCTCGGTGATCGCGAAGTTGGCGTAGCCGGGGCGCCGCTTGGCGGGTTCGACGCCGAAGAGCTTGGAGTAGAAGGCCACCGACGCCTCGAGGTCGGCGACGTTGAGCGCGAGCTGGACACGGGGCATGACGTTCTCCTCGATCCCTTATATCGATCGACTTCAATGCAAGCTTGCGCCTTGAATCGACAGACGTCAACATAGAGATATGTCGAATCAAGAGTTCGTGGTGCTCGGGCAGGACGGCCCCGACGGCTGCTGCCCCGGCCTGCTCGCCGCACCCCTCGCCGAGGACCAAGCGATAGAGCTGGCGAAGGTCTTCAAGGCCCTGGGGGATCCGGTGCGGCTCCGGCTGCTGTCGATGATCGCCTCACGGGCGGGCGGCGAGGTGTGCGTCTGCGACCTGACTCCCGCCTTCGACCTCTCGCAGCCGACCATCTCCCACCACCTGAAACTGCTCCGCGAAGCCGGGCTCATCGCCTCCGAGCGGCGCGGCACCTGGGTCTACTACCGCCTGCTGCCGGAGACGACCGACCGGCTCGCCGGGATCCTCACCCGCCCCGCCGGGGAGCCTCTGCCCGAGCCCGCCGAGGCCCCCTCGTGACCCGCACGGACGCTGCCCCCGTAGCGGCCCGGCTGTCCTTCCTCGACCGCTACCTCGCCGTGTGGATCCTGCTGGCGATGGGCGCCGGACTCGGGCTGGGCCGCCTCGTCCCCGGGCTGGGCGACGCGCTCGCGAAGGTCACCGTCACGGGCGTCTCCCTGCCGATCGCCCTCGGCCTGCTGGTGATGATGTACCCGGTCCTGGCCAAGGTCCGCTACGACCGCCTCGGCACCGTCACCCGCGACCGCCGTCTGCTGGTCCCGTCCCTGCTGCTGAACTGGGTGTTCGGCCCGGCAGTGATGTTCGCTCTGGCGTGGCTGTTCCTCCCGGACCTGCCCGAGTACCGCACGGGGCTGATCGTCGTCGGCCTGGCCCGCTGCATCGCCATGGTCATCATCTGGAACGACCTGGCCTGCGGCGACCGGGAAGCCGCCGCGGTGCTCGTCGCCCTGAACTCGGTGTTCCAGGTGATCGCCTTCGCCGGCCTCGGCTGGTTCTACCTCTCCGTCCTGCCCGGCCTGCTCGGCCTCGAACAGACCTCGCTCGACGTGTCGGTGTGGGAGATCGCCCGCAGCGTGCTGATCTTCCTGGGCATCCCGCTCGCCGCCGGCTACCTCACCCGCCGCCTGGGCGAAGGGGCGCGCGGCCGCTCCTGGTACGAGAGCCGTCTCATCCCCCGCATCGGCCCGTTCGCCCTGTACGGGCTGCTGTTCACGATCGTCGTGCTGTTCGCCCTCCAGGGCGACGCCATCGCCTCCCGGCCGCTCGACGTCGCACGGATCGCGCTCCCGCTGCTGGTCTACTTCGCCGTGATGTGGGCGGGGTCGATGGCGCTCGGCCGTGCCGCCGGCCTGGACTACCCGCGTACGACGACGCTCGCGTTCACCGCCGCGGGCAACAACTTCGAGCTGGCCATCGCGGTGGCCATCGCCACCTTCGGCGCCTCGTCGGGACAGGCCCTCGCCGGAGTCGTCGGCCCCCTCATCGAAGTCCCCGTCCTCATCGGCCTCGTCTACGTCGCGCTCGCCGCCCGCCGCCACTTCCCCTCACCGGCCACCGGCCGGCCCGCCACCGCCCCGGAAGGGTCCGCCCGTGTCTGACCACAAGCCCTCCGTCCTCTTCGTGTGCGTCCACAACGCCGGGCGCTCCCAGATGGCCGCCGCCTTCCTCGCCCACCTCGGCGGCGACCGCGTCGAAGTCCGCTCCGCGGGCTCCGCGCCCGCCGAGACGGTCAACCCCGCCGTCGTGGCGGCCATGCGCGAGACCGGCATCGACCTGTCCGCGCAGACACCGAAGCTGCTGACCACCGAGGCCGTACAGGCCTCCGACGTCGTCATCACCATGGGCTGCGGCGACGCCTGCCCGGTCTTTCCCGGCAAGCGCTACCTGGACTGGAAGCTGGAAGACCCGGCCGGCCAGGGCGTCGACGCGGTCCGCCCCATCCGCAACGAAATCGAACAGCGGGTGCGCACCTTGCTGACCGAACTCGGCATCACCGCTACGGCCTGACCGACCGGCACCCACGCGAAAGGGGTGCCTCCGATCCGGAGACACCCCATCTGGCCTGCGCTCGCGCAGGGCTGGCGGAGGCTGAGGGATTTGAACCCTCGGTGACATCGCTGCCACGACGGTTTTCAAGACCGTTCCCTTAGGCCGCTCGGGCAAGCCTCCCCGCACCGCCTGTGCGGCGGCGCGGGGGCCAGCCTATCGCCTCAGCTGTCGCCCTTGCGTTCGCCCAATGTGATCTCCGCCGTGGACTGCTTGCCGTCGCGGGTGTACGTCACGGTCACCTTGTCGCCCGGCTTGTGGGTCCAGATCTCGCTGATGAGCGTGGGGCCGCTGTCGATGGTGGTGTCGTCGAGCTTGGTGATGACGTCGCCCGGCTTGAGGCCGGCCTTGTCGGCCGGGCCGCCCGGGGTCACGGCCGGACTGTTGTTGTCGCCGGTGGGGGCGATCTTGGCGCCCGACCCGGCGTCCTTCATGTTCACCGAGGCGGAGATGACCGGGTAGACCGGCTTGCCGGTCTTGATGAGCTGGTCGGCGACGTTCTTGGCCTGGTTGATCGGGATGGCGAAGCCGAGGCCGATGCTGCCGGCCTGCTGCTGGCCGCCGCCGAACCCGCCGCCGTTGTTCGCGGACTGGATGGCGGAGTTGATGCCGATGACCGCGCCCTGGGCGTTGAGGAGCGGACCGCCGGAGTTGCCCGGGTTGATCGACGCGTCCGTCTGGAGGGCGCTCATGTACGAGGCCTTGCCCATGCCGCCGCCGTCGCTGGAGGCCACCGGGCGCTTCTTGGCGCTGACGATGCCCGTGGTGACCGTGCCGGACAGCCCGAAGGGCGCGCCGATCGCGATCGTGGCGTCACCGACGGCCGTCCGGTCGGAGTTTCCGAGCGGGATGGGGTTGAGCTTCGCGCCGGAAGGGTTCTTCAGCTTGATGACGGCGACGTCGTAACCCTGCGCCCGGCCCACGACCTCGGCGTCGTACTGCTTGCCGTCCGAGAACGTGGCCATCAGCTTGCCGCCGCCCTGCGCGGCCGAGGCGACGACGTGGTTGTTGGTGAGGATGTGGCCCTCGGTGTCGTAGACGAAACCGGTGCCCGTGCCGCCCTCCCCGCCGCCGCTCTGCGCCTCGATGGTGACGACGCTCGGCAGCGCCTTGTTGGCGATGTCCGCGACGGAACCGGGCGAGCGGCTCTCGGTCTTCGGGTCGCCGGACGAGGAGATGGTCGTCGAGCTGCCGCTGTCGCCCCTGCTGGCCGCCCAGTAGCCGATGCCGCCGCCGATGCCGCCCGCGACGAGGGTGGCGGCCAGCGCCATCGCCACGAGGCCGCCGGCGCGCTTGCGGGCGGGCGGGTACGCGTCGGGGCCGCCGGCCCACACCCCGGTCGGGCCCACGGGGCCGCCGCCGGCCGGCGCACCGTAGGGGTACGGCTGCGCCTGGGGGTGCGGCTGGCCTTGGGGGTGTCCCTGAGGGTGTCCCTGAGGCTGGGGCTGTCCTTGCAGGGGCTGGTGGTCCTGCATCGGCTGGTGCTGCTGGTGCTGTGCGTCGTACCAACCGCCGGCTCCCTGGCCCTGCGCGCCCGGCCGGCCGTATCCGGGCTGGGGCGCGGGCGGGGCCGCGGGCGGGGCCGGCGCCTGGGCCGGGGCCTGAGCGGACGCCGGGGCCGGGGCCTGGCCCGGAGCCGGGCCCGCCGGAGCAGCAGGGGCGGCGGCCGGAGCAGCAGGGGAGGCCGCGGCCTCCGCGGTCACGCCCGCACCGTCACCCTTCTCCGCCTTCTCCATCGAAACAGCCGGCGAATCCGCCGGCGAACCGCCCGACGAGCCGCCCGGAACATCCGGAACGCCCTCCGCAGGCGCGACGGCGGCGCCCTCGTTCTCGGTGCTCACAGCTCTCTCCTCATCAGGTGCCACATCAGTTCCTACATGGTGCCTACGCCATGCACGGTGTGGTGTCCACGTCATTCGCGGGATCCACGCCGCCGGCATCGCTCACGCGACCCACGACCGGCCCACGACCAGCTTTTCCCACCGCCCGTCAGACCACCGTAAGCGGACCCTGTGCCCCCACGACGGCGACGCTTCGCTCCGGGCACTCCATAACAAAAGGGACCGCCTGCACGATGGTGCCGGGCGATGGCACGATAACGCGGTGACCTATGCGCACCCGGCCCGGGATCTCCGCCCCGAGCGGCACCCCCTCTCCGTCGTCGCCCACCGCGGGGCCTCCGAGGACGCTCCGGAACACACCCTGACCGCCTACCGCAAGGCGATCGAGGACGGTGCCGACGCGCTCGAGTGCGACGTCCGGCTCACCGCCGACGGCCACCTCGTCTGCGTGCACGACCGCCGCGTCAACCGCACCTCCAACGGCCGCGGCGCCGTCTCCTCCCTGGAGCTCGCCGACCTCGCCACCCTCGACTTCGGCTCCTGGAAGGCCGACGTCTCCGACATGGAGGCCCCGGACCTCGACGCGACGTCCGTGCTCACCCTGGAGCGGCTGCTGGAGCTCGTGGCCGACGCGGGGCGGCGCGTCGAACTCGCCATCGAGACCAAGCACCCCACCCGCTGGGCGGGCCAGGTGGAGCAGAAGCTGCTCGAACTCCTCGGCCGCTTCGGCCTCGCCGAGCCCCCCGCGGACGGCCCTTCGCCGGTACGGGTCATGAGCTTCTCCGCCCGCTCCCTGCACCGCGTCCAGCTGGCCGCACCGGCGCTGCCGACCGTCTATCTGATGCAGTTCGTCTCGCCCCGCCACCGCGACGGACGGCTGCCCGCGGGCGTCCGCATCGCCGGCCCGAGCATCCGCATCATCCGCAAGGACCCGGGCTACGTGGCCCGGCTGCACGAGGCGGGCAACGAGGTCCACGTCTGGACGGTCAACGACCCCGAGGACGTCGAGCTCTGCGCACGCCTCGGAGTGGACGCCCTGATCACGAACCGGCCCAAGCGGGTGCTCACCCAGCTCGGCCGGGCGTAAGGCCTCCGCCGCGGGCCTCCACCCGGCAGCCCCATTACAAGGAGTGCACCGGCGCGTTCGGTGTGTGTTCGAGCGGTCCGAGTGCCCCCGGCGGGTCTCGGATGGCCGGTTTCCGGTCCAGTCCATTGGGGCATCCATCCCCTGACGTGGGGCAAAGGAGGTCTCGGGGGTGGCGTTGGTGGTGGCACAGGAGGTGCCCACGTCGTCGATCATGGCCGTACCCCATGGTCCAACCGGTGTGGGCCAGGCAAGACACCGGATGCGCAAGGATCTGCGCATCATCGGGGTACCGGATTCGGTCATCGACGACGCCGTACTGATCCTTTCGGAGTTGCTCAGCAATGCGTACCGGCACGGACGCCCGCTGAGCCCGGAGGGCGACGGTCGCAGAGACGGAGACGAGGGGGACAAGGACGGGGGAATACGTGCCGCATGGAGAGTGGACGCCCACGGCCGGCTCACGGTCGAGGTAACGGACGGCGGAGGACCGACCCGGCCGGTTCCGGCCACACCTTCGGTGACCGCCCGCGGAGGCCGCGGGTTGAACATCATCGGCGCCCTCTCCCACGACTGGGGAGTCCGCGACGCATCGGGCGAGGTGACCGTATGGGCCGCGCTCTCGGTGCACAACAGCTTCGCCACGCGCGCCGCCGCGGGCCCGGGGCTGCCCGTATCCCCACCCACACCTGCATTCGCAGACATCGACGAACTGACATGACGATGGCGTGACGCGCGTAGATGCAGGAGGTGCAGGAGGTGTAACCCCTGCCGCGCGGCACCGCGAGATCCGCCCGGACGACGAACCGAACATGCCCGTGCACGGCCGGTGGGCCCCGTAGCCGGAGCGCCCGCCAGGGAACAGAGCTCCGCGGAGAGCGGCACCCCACCACCGGCCGACGACCCGCCGACCCACACTCCGCCGTCCTCTCCTCTCCTCCCGACGCCCCGCGCGCGTGCCCGTTCCGGTCGCCGCGGCGAGCGCTAGGCTCGCGCCCGTACGAGCCGTACGCGCCGCGTCGTACGGACCGTGTCGTACGCAGACCCGTACGCACGCCACCGTGCCCGCCGCGCCGTACGCACGCGCCTGCACCGATCGGGAGACACGCACGCCATGGCCAAGAAGCGCCGCCCCCAGACCAAGGGGCCCCAGACCAAGGCCTCATCGCCGCAGGCCGTCGACGGCCGGATCCCCGTCGTCGGCGCCCGCGAGTCCTGCCCGTGCGGCTCCGGCCGGCGTTACAAGGCCTGCCACGGCCGCGCGGCCGTGCAGGCGGCCACCGAGCTCGTGCAGCGGCCCTTCGAGGGTCTCCCCGGCGAGGCGGACTGGGTCGCGCTGCGCGAGCTGGTGCCCGCGGCGACGGTCGAGCTCACCCTCAAGGGCGGGCTGCCGGAGGGCGTGCCGTCGGTGACGCTGGCCACCGTGCTGCCGATGGCCTGGCCCGCCCTGCGCCGCGACAACGGCGCCGTGCTGCTGGGCCTGCAGAACGACACCGCCTCCGGCGACCTCAGCCGCGACCTCGCCGACACCCTGCGGCGCGCGCTGGAAGCCGCCCCGGGCACGCCGGTGACGGCCGGCCGCGCCGAGGCCGACGGTCCGCGCCTGCAGGACCTGCTGGACCCGGAGGGCCCGTTCGATCCGAACGTCCACACGGGCTTCGAGTTCTGGGTCGAGAACGCCGAGAACGCGACCGGCGAGGTCGCGGCCTCCCTGGACCGGGCCAACGCTGCCGCCATCCCCACGGCCCGCCTCAGCGGCGTCGACGCCGCGTACTGGTGCGAGACGCCCGAGAAGAATCACCTCCGCTGGGTCATGACCCACCCCGAGGAGCAGCTTCTGGACGCTCTGGCCCGGTTGCACGCCGCGGGCAGCTCCTCGCTGGGCGAAGGCACCCGTCTGGTCGGCTCGTTCCGGGCGCACGGACTCACCGTGCCCGTCTGGGACCTGCCGAGCGACATGCGCGCGGAGGACACCGAGAAGCCGGCCGCGGCCTTCGCGGAGCGGCTGGCCACGGCACTCGCCGACGCCTCTCCCCTGACGCCGGACGAGCGCCGGGCGCGCAGTGGCCTCACCAGCCGTCAGATCACGCTGAACTGAGGCGGATCCGCCTCCGGAGCAGCCGGGCCTACCGCTGCACGGGGGCGGATTCATGGATTCCAGGCAGCGGAGTGGTTGATTCCGGCGGCTGATCGGCCGCCATTTACGTGACTCCTGTCACAACTCCCGCTGTCAGCCCGGAAATACGCGTCCGGAAATCCACGATCGAATTTGCGAACGGCCGATCTCTTGTTACCGTTCTAGGAGCCCGGTCGCTGGTGCATCCCCCGTCGCCAGCGACCGGGCGTTTCCATGCCCGGAGACGGCAGACCCCGGGGCGCGGCCCTGCGCCGGACGCCTGCCCGGCTAATCCCCTCGGTCCCCCGCCGAGTTGCTCCCCGAGCGCAGCAGCAGCTCCCCGTCCTCCGAAGCGATCTCCGCCACCGCCTCGTACGGATCTCCGCCGAGCCCGTCCCGATCGGCCCCCTCGCCTCCTGCGCGCACCGTCCGCGCGCGAGGCGTCTCGCACCCGCCGGGGTCGTCGGAGGCCGTCGTGCGGCAGTGCACCTGGACGGTCCGCCCGTCGGGGCCCATGAGCGTCAGAACGGCCCGCAGAGGCGCGCCTGTCGCGTTGCGGTAGTACGTACGGGCCCAGGTCTCGCCTCCCTGCTTCAGGACGCACGTCTGGGCCTCCACGCCTTCGGGCGAGGTGAGTTCGGGACCGCAGCGGGCGGACGCCGAGACCGCCGGCCCCGCCGACCCCGCGGACCCCGTCAGCGGCGGCGAGGCCGACGGCCACCCGCCGGCCGCACCGCGCCCGCCGCGGGCGCGGGCTGCGCGGCGGCCGCGGTGCGGTCCTTGCGGTCGGCGCGCGCCGCGGCTCGGCGCTGTGTGCCGGGGAGCCGGGCGCTCCAGCGGGTGAAGTTCACAGAGGATTACCTCGCGGAGTCGTTCCGGACCAGCTCGGCGACGTGGTGTGGCCGATCCGCGTGCCCTGCGCGGGGCCGCGGTTGTCGGTGCGGGGGACTGCCCCCGGGGGAATGCAGCAAACGTCCGAATCCTCGTAATTGTTACTCTTCGCAGGTACGAGCCCACCCATGGTCACACGACCAGTGTGGCCGACCGGACTGACATCCGTCAGACGTCGGCCTCTCCGGGGGAGTTCCCGGCTCCGCCACAGGGCCCATGACCTGCTTCAACTCGCTTCCGGGTGACGTCCCGTGTCTGCGGCGAGTTCGAATTCGGCCCGGGGGTTTTCGAGCGAGCCGAGGGAGACGATCTCGCGCTTGAAGAGCCCGGTGAGGATCCACTCGGCCAGGACGCGGGCCTTGCGGTTGAAGGTGGGGATCCTGCTGAGGTGGTAGGCGCGATGCATGAACCAGGCGGGATAGCCCTTGAGCTTCCTGCCGTAGACGTGGGCGACGCCCTTGTGCAGGCCCAGGGAGGCCACGGAGCCGACGTACTCGTGGCGGTAGTCCTTGAGCGGTTCGCCGCGCAGTGAGGCGAGGACGTTGTGGGCGAGGACCTTGGCCTGGCGGACGGCGTGCTGGGCGTTGGGGGCGCAGACGGTGGTGGCGGGGTCGTCCGCGGTGAGGTCGGGGACGGCGGCCGCGTCGCCGGCGCCCCAGGCGTGTTCGACGCCGTCCACGGCGAGGGCGGCGGTGCACTTCAGGCGGCCGCGGCCGTTGAGGGGGAGGTCGGTGGCGGCGAGGACGGGGTGGGCCTTGACTCCCGCGGTCCAGACGAGCGTTCGAGTGGGGAAGCGGGAGCCGTCGCTGAGGACGGCGACGCGGTCCGCGCAGGAGTCCAGCCGGGTGTCGAGGCGGACGTCGATGTTGCGGCCGCGCAGCTCGCGCAGCGCGTAGGCGCCCATCTCCTCGCCGACCTCGGGCAGGATGCGCCCGGTGGCCTCGACCAGGACGAACTTCAGGTCCTCGGGTTCGAGGTTGTGGTAGTACCGGGAGGCGTAGCGGGCCATGTCCTCCAGTTCGCCGAGGGCCTCCACGCCCGCGTAGCCGCCGCCGACGAAGACGAAGGTGAGGGCCGCGTCGCGCACGGCGGGGTCGCGGGTGGAGGAGGCGATGTCCATCTGTTCGAGGACGTGGTTGCGCAGGCCGATGGCTTCCTCGACGGTCTTGAAGCCGATGCCGTAGTCGGCGAGACCGGGGACGGGCAGCGTGCGGGAGACGGAGCCGGGCGCGAGGACCAGTTCGTCGTAGCGGATCTGCACGGCGCCGGTGCCCTCCTCGTGGGAGGCGAGGGTGCTGACGGCGGCGGTGCGCTTGGCGTGGTCGACGGACTTCACCTCGCCGATGACGACCTGGCACTTGTCGAGGGTGCGGCGCAGCGGGACGACGACGTGGCGGGGCGAGATGGAGCCGGCCGCGGCTTCCGGGAGGAAGGGCTGGTACGTCATGTACGGCTCGGGATCGACGACGATGACGGTCGCCTCGCCGCGCTTGAGCTTCCGCTGCAGCCGCAGGGCGGTGTACATCCCGACGTAGCCGCCGCCGACCACCAGAATGCGCGCCGGTTCCTTCGCCAAGGCCACTCCTCAGTCCTCGAGCACAGCTCCCTCCCCATGACGCACCGCCGGCAGGAGTTTGTCCACAGGCCGTGCGAAATGTATGACCGGGCGACGGAGCTGATCCCTCCAGGGGGGCGCACCGGTTCGAAGGACAGGTGCGCAGGTCAGAGTGGCTGCGGCGGGGTTGCGGGGTGGTGCAGAATCATTGTGGAGGGGGCATGTACTCCAATCGGGGGTGTCCGGTGCGGAACTACCCCTTCTTTCTTGACCTGGGCTCAACTATGTTCGTACTCCGTCGGGGTGTCAGAGACGTGCCCCGGCAGTCAGGGCGGGGAGTCTCCGGGGGGAGACGTCATAACCGGGGGAACACATATGCATATTCAGGGCTCTCATTGGTCGACCGCTGTCGCGCCGTCTGAAGCGGGCGGTGGCCGCAGCACGCCTCTGCGCGTGGACGCCCAGCGCAATCTCGAGCACGTTCTGCGTGCGGCCCGCGAGGTCTTCGGCGAGCTGGGCTACGGGGCGCCGATGGAGGACGTGGCGCGCCGCGCCCGCGTCGGCGTGGGGACGGTCTACCGCCGCTTCCCCAGCAAGGACGTCCTCGTCCGGCGGATAGCCGAGGAGGAGACCGCCCGGCTCACCGAGCAGGCCCGCACCGCGCTGGGCCAGGAGGACGAGCCGTGGTCGGCGCTGTCGCGCTTCCTGCGCACGTCGGTGGCCTCGGGCGCGGGGCGGCTGCTGCCGCCGCAGGTGCTCCGGGTCGGCGTCGACGGGGAATCCGAGGAGATCGAGGCGCGGGTGCCGCAGCAGCGGCAGCCGGGCGCCACCGGCGGCCAGCTGCACGAACTGCGGCTGGTCGAGCAGCGGACGGCCTCCTCCTCGGAGCGGCACGACGCGGGTGCGGCGGCGCTGCTCGAGGTCGTCGGGCGGCTCGTGGAGCGGGCGCGGGCGGCGGGTCAGCTGCGTCCGGACGTGACCGTGGCCGATGTGCTGCTGGTGATAGCGACGGCCGCGCCGTCGCTGCCGGATGCGGTGCAGCAGGCGGCGGCGTCCTCGCGGCTGCTGGACATCCTGCTGGAGGGGCTGCGGTCCCGGCCTGCCGAGTAAGGCGTTGCCTGCCGCGTGCAGGTCTTCTGTGGGACGGGTGCGCCCGGTTCGGCTCTGCATGCGGACCGGGCGCATCCGGAACCCTTTACCCGTTCGGGTGATGTCCACTGCTTCATGCGGCCGAAGTCACCCCGGACGGGTGGTTGATGCCCATGCCGAGCCGGTGACGGGCGCCGCTGTGCCACGCTTTCCCGGTCTTCGGGTTAGCCGGCATGTACAGGGGCCTGCGCTATGGGTGTTGACGGGCAGGAAGAACCGGGCGGGAGCGAGAAGGCGGACAGACCGCCCTCGCCCCGGTCCTCCGAGGAGGGCCGTTCCGCACCGGCCGGGCAAGCGGCCCACGGCGCCGGTCCGGGCGTGCCCCGGCAGCGCAGGCGCAAGCACCGCCGCACGGACGCCGCCGCCGATGCGCCCCTGACCGACACTCAGCTGGTGGCCCGGATGCGGGCGGGCGAGAGCGATGCCTACGAGGAGCTCTACCGCCGCCACGCCCCCGCCGTCCGTCGCTACGCGCGCACTTGCTGCCGCGACAACCACACCGCCGAAGACCTCACCAACGAGGTCTTCGCGAGCACCCTGCAAGCCGTGCGGGGCGGGGCGGGCCCGGAGTCGTCGGTGCGCGCCTATCTGCTGACGACGGTCCGGCGGGTCGCGGCCACGTGGGGAAAGAGCGCCAAGCGCGAGCAGCTGGTCGAGGACTTCGCGGACTTCGCCTCGTCGGCCGCCCGGCTGCCCGTCACGGAGGACGGGGAGGGCCTCGGGCCGGGCGCGGACGTCCTGGCCATGCAGGAGGCCGAGCACTCCCTCGCCGTGCAGGCGTTCCGCAGCCTGCCGCCGCGCTGGCAGACGGTGCTGTGGCACACCACGGTCGAGGAGGAGTCGCCGAGCGAGGTCGCGCCGCTGCTGGGGCTCACGGCCAATGCGACGGCGGTGCTGGCGCACCGGGCGCGCGAAGGCCTGAAGCAGGCGTATCTGCAGGCACACGTGAGCACCTCGCTGACCGCGGGCGGCGACTGCGCGCGCTTCGCGGACCGGCTCGGCGCGTACGCCCGGGGCGGTCTGCGGATGCGGGCCGAGCGGGGGCTGCGCAAGCACCTGGACGAGTGCGCCCGGTGCCGTACGGCGGCCATGGAGGTCGCCGATGTCAACGCGCGGCTGCGGGCGCTGCTGCCGGTGGCGGTCATCGGCTGGTTCGCCGCCGGGTTCTCGGTGAAGGCCGCCGCGGGCCTCGCCACCGGTGCGGCCGGGGCAGGGACGGCCGCGGGGGCAGGGGTGGCCGCAGCGAGCGGGGGTGCGGCC
>NZ_JBPQTS010000111.1:0-25762 GCF_051386455.1 Streptomyces sp. URMC 124 | reverse complement strand
GTGGGTCGGGTGCGGGTCAGAACAGGCTGGCAGCGGGGGGAGGGGTGGGGGGCGCGGGTTCGGTGGTTTGGCTGTGCGGCCGGTGGGGTGTTGGCCGCCGTACTCGTGCCGTCACGGATGCGGCTGCGTGAGGAGACCTTGCGCTTCGTCTGTGGCTGAGGGGGAGCGGGCTGCTGCCGCGATGTGGTTCCTGCCGTCGTGGGCGCTTCGCTCAGCGCGCGTCCGTCGTGGCCGAGCGGGCGGCTGTCCCTAGGAGGTGGTTTCTGTGACGGGGTGGTCTGGTGGGGCTGTTGAGGCGCTCAGCCGTCATCCCGGGGCACTTATCCGCCGCCCCTACGCCCCACGCCGGTTGATAACCGCGCCCAAGTGCATCCGCAGCCGGACGAGCAACCACGATGGTGGCGAGCCGAGCGAAGCGCCCACGACGGGCCCCGCCACATCGCGGCAGCAGCCAGCTCCCCGCCGGCCACGGCCGGAGGGACCGGTCTCCTCACGCGCCCGCATCCGTGACGGCGCGAGTACGGCGCCCGGCCTCCCACCCACCGGACAGCCGGCCACGCTCAGACCAGGTGAACAGCCTTGCCGGCCTTGCCGGCCTTGCCGACCCTGCTGCCCCTGACGTCCCGGATCAACGCCCGCAACGCCTCGCGGCTGCCGGTCACGTAGCGCTCCTCGGCCCCGCTCACGGCAACGGCAACGGAAACGGAAACGGCCCGCCCCAGGTGGTCCCGGGGCGGGCGGGCATGCGCTGCAGGTCCGGCTAGTCGGCCTGCGGCCAGTCCCAGCCGAGCTGGAAGAACAGGCCGAGGCGGTCGCTGACCGCCCTGATCTCGGTGATCTTGGCGTCGGCCAGGGTGAGGATCCAGATCGCCTCGTTCTCGAAGCTCCGGCCGGTCGGTTCGGGCATGCGCGGGTGCGTACCCCGGTGGACGCCCTGCTGGGTGACGCGGGCGACGACCTTGTCGCCGTCGGCGATCAGTTCGTCCACGCGCACCGTGAGCGGTTCGAACGCCGCGAGCTGCATGCGCAGGCCCTCGAACGCGGCGCCCGGCTCGTCGGCCTCACCGTGGATGATCTTGTTGTGGTCCACGACGTCGTGCGCCATGAACCGCGGAAGGTCTTCCACGCGGCGGTCGCTGACCGCCTCGAAGAAGCCCAGGACCGCCTTCTTGTTCGCGTCCTCGTCCTCGTTCTCGTTCTCGTTGACGTTCTCGTTGACGTTCTCGTCCACCACGGTGGGCGTCCCCCATCTGATTACCGGTCAGTCAGCGCGGATCCTAGCCAAGGGCCGCACGGCCGCCCACGGCCGCCCGCCCCGCCCCGCGCCACCACCCGTCAGTACAGGCTCAGCAGCGCCTCCACCGCGTCCGGTGCCGGAATCTCGCCGTCCGGCAGGGCGAGCTCGAACCAGACGGTCTTGCCGTGGGGGGTGCGGCGGCTGCCCCACGCCGCGCTCAGCAGGCCGACGAGCTGCAGGCCGCGCCCGCCCTCGTCGGTGTCGCGGGCGCGCCGGCGCCGCGGCTGGACGAGGCCGCCGTCCCAGACCTCGCAGACCAGGGTGCGGTCCAGGAGGAGCCGTAGCCGGATCTCGCCCTCGCCGTACCGCAGGGCGTTGGTGACGAGCTCGCTGACCAGCAGTTCCGTGGTGTCGACCAGGCTCTCCAGGCCCCAGTGCGGGAGCTGCTCGCGGGCGAGTTCGCGGGCGCGGGCGACCGAGCGGGGCTCGGCGGGCAGGGTCCAGTCGCCGACGTGGTCGGCCGGGAGGCCGCGCAGGCGGGCCATGAGGAGGGCGATGTCGTCCTCGCCGTGGTGGGTGTCGAGCGCGCCGAGGACGTGCTCGCAGACCTCTTCCAGGGGGCGGGCGGCGCCGGTGAGGGCATCCTGGAAGGCCTCCAGGCCCTCGTCGAGCGCGTGGTCGCGGGATTCGACGAGGCCGTCGGTGTAGAGGGCGAGCAGCGCGCCGTCCGGCAGGTCGACGACCGTTTCCTCGAAGAGCTCGCCGCCGACGCCGAGCGGCATGCCGGGCGGGACGTCGAGCAGTTCGGCGGGGCCTCCGGCCTGGACCAGGACGGGCGGGAGGTGCCCGGCGTTGGCGATGGTGCAGCGCCGGGTGACGGGGTCGTAGACGGCGTAGACGCAGGTGGCGAGGTAGACCTCGGAGAGGTCGGCGGCGCGCACCCCGCCCCGTACGCCGCGGGTGGAGGACTGCTTGCCGCCGGGGCGGCCGAGGCCGTGGGCGATCTCGTCGAGGGCGGAGAGCACCTCGGCGGGTTCGAGGTCGAGCATGGCCAGGGTGCGCACGGCCGTGCGCAGCTCGCCCATGGCGACGGCGGCGCGCAGGCCGCGGCCCATGACGTCGCCGACGACGAGGGCGGTGCGGTGCCCGGGCAGCTCGATGACGTCGAACCAGTCGCCGCCGACCTCGGTGGCGGCGTTGGCGGGCAGGTAGCGGCAGGCGATCTCCAGGCCCGCGGCCTCGGGGTCGCCGGGGGGCAGCAGGCTGCGCTGGAGGATGACGGCGCGCTCGTGCTCGCGCCGGTAGAGGCGGGCGTTGTCGATGCAGACGGCGGCGCGGGCGGCGAGCTCGACGGCGAGGGCGGTGTCCCGTTCGCCGAAGGGCTCGCTGCCCTTCGTGCGGGAGAACTGTACGAGCCCCACCACGGTGTCGCGGGCGACCATCGGCACGGCGAGCGTGGACTGCACGACGGCACCGAGCTCGGGGCCGTCCTCGCCCTCCCGGCGCGGGATGAACTGCACCTGCGCGGTGCGCAGGGCCGCGGCGCACGGCGAGTGGAAGGGATAGCGGTGCACCTCGCCGACCTGGACGGGCTTCTCGCCGCCGGCCACGGGCGCGCCGGAGACGGCACTGGCGTACGCGACGCGGCGCAGCTCGGCGCTGCCGTCGGAGAGGCCGGGCGGGGCCTCGTCGCCGGCGAGCAGGCCCTGGTAGAGGTCCACGGCGGCGAGGTCGCAGAACTGGGGGACGGCGACGTCCAGCAGTTCGCGGGCGGTGGTCTCCAGGTCCAGGGAGTTGCCGATGCGGGCCCCGGCCTCGTTGAGCAGGGCCAGGTTGCGGCGGACGCCGGCCGCTTCGCGCTCGGCGCGGCGGCGGCGGGTGACGTCGGTGGCGAGCGCGGCGACGCCGATGGGGCGCCCGCTGCCGCTGTGCAGCCGGTAGAGCGAGACCGACCAGCGGCGGCGCTCGCTGTGCCCGGGCACGGGCCCGACGAGCTGGATGTCCGACACGGGCTTTCCGGTGTCGAGGACTTGGCGCAGGGCGGCGGTCAGCCGCTCGGCCTCGCCGCGGGGCAGGAAGTCGTGCGGGGTGCGGCCGCGGTGCCAGTCGGCGGGGCGGCCGAAGGCCTGCGCGAAGCTCTCGTTGACGCGCAGCAGCGTGAGATCGGTGCCGAAGAAGAAGAATCCCAGAGGAGATTGGCCGAAAACGGCTTCGGAGGCCGCGATGTCGGTCTCTATTCCGCGCAGGGCCCGGACGTCGACGGCGACGCAGAGCGCGGCGCGCTCGCCGCGCTCGTTCTGCGTGGGCATCACGTAGATCTCGGCGAGGCCGGACTGCTCGGCGGCGGGCAGGCCGGCGACCGGCTGACCCGCGACCGGTCGACCGGCAACCGGCTGACCGGCGTCCGACTGACCGGCAACCCTCTGGCCGGCAACCGGCTGACCGGCGGCGCTCCGGCCCGTAGCTGACGCTCCGCCACCACTGCCGGGCCCGCTGCCGTGCTCCGGGCCGTCGCCGCCCGCTTCCGCCTGCCGGCCGCCTCGCTGATACGGGATCAGGCCCGTCCACTCGCGCCCGTCGAGGCCGCCCTCGCCGAGGAAGGGGGCGGACGGGTGCGCGCGGCCGTGCCCGTCGGCCGGCGTCAGCACCTCCAGCGGGTCCTTGCCGACGGCGTGCCGTGCCGCTATTCCGAAGAGCTCGGCCGCGCGCTCGCTCCACTGCTCGATCCGCCCGTCGGGCCCGAGGGAGAAGGAGGCGACGCGGATGTAGTCGTAGAGGGATCCGGGAGGGTTGCTCTGCCACATATCCGTGGCGCGCGATCCCTGCTCCGTACCACCCGCCGCACCCGCTGGCTTTTCGCTCACGTGCCCGTCCCCTCCGGCTCATGTGCTCGCACCGGCATCAGAAGGCCGAGTATCCAGCACAGGGGCCCTTCGGAACACGGACTTCACGATCACAGCACGGTCTCAACCCGCTACGAGTCCTTCCCCGGTCAGTGGCCGGGCAGGCTCAGTTCGAACCACACGGTTTTCCCCGTGTTCCCCCGTCGCGTTCCCCAGCGGCGCGATGCGCATGCCACGAGCTGCAGGCCGCGTCCTCCCTCGTCGTCGGGGTGCGCCACGCGCTCGCGGGGCGGGTCGGGTAGGGGATCGGAGACCTCCACCAGAAGGGTGGGGCCCGCGTGGGAGTACATCCGTACTCCGATCGGTCCGCTCGCGTACCGCAGGGAGTTGGTGACGAGCTCGCTGACCAGCAGCACCGTCACGTCGGTGACACCTTCCATACCCCAGTCGTGCAGGGTGTCACGGACGAGGGTGCGCGCCTTCCGGACGGCGCCGGGCTCGGCAGGGAAGCTCCACTCGGCGAAGCCGGGTGTCGACGCCAGGGTCCCCGCGCTGTCGTTCACGCCGACCACTTCCCAGACCGCTGCGGTCCCGCCGGGTTTACCCGGTTCGGGGTGAATAATCAGCACATACCCGGTATGAGGGGCCGACTATCTTCTTCTGCGGTCCGAGGTGGGCGCGCGTGCGGCAGATGGCGTAGCCGCGGCTGCGCGCGGCGCATCCGCGCGCGCGGGAGCGGAGGCGAAAGGGCCCGCTCAGGGCGCCGCGCGCCGCAGCAGGCCCGCGGCGAGCGCCACGGCGGGACGGTCTTGGTCGAGCCAGTCGACCTCGTCCAGCTCGTCCGGGCCGAGCCAGCGCAGCGCGTCGTGATCCTCCAGGGGGCGGGCCTCGCCCGCGAGCAGCTTGGCCGTCCAGACGTGCAGTACGTACGGCGGGCGCAGCGGCCACTCGCCCTGGACGCGCTCCAGCGGCTCGGCCTCCACGCCGAGCTCCTCGCGCAGCTCGCGCACGAGCGCCTGCTCGGCGCTCTCGCCCGGCTCCACCTTGCCGCCGGGCAGCTCCCAGCGGCCGGCGAGCTCGGGCGGAGCGCTCCGCCGTGCGGCGAGCATCCGCCCACCGTCGAACAGGGCAGCCCCCACGACCACGCGCACATCCGTCATACCCAGCAGCGTAGGGGCCTGGCGGCCGGCGCCTGACGGGGGGCCGACGGCACGACGGGGCAGGCGCGCAGCGGCACGGCGCCCGGCCGGGGCGACGACCCGCCGACGCGGGGTCGTCGGCGCGCGACGCCATAGCGCGACAGCGGCCCGGTAGGGCAACGTGGGGCACGGCGGGGGTTAGCACGCGACAGGTCGGCACGGCAGCGATCCGATGCGACAGCGCGGCACAGCCGGGGGTCAGCGCGCGGCAGTGCGGCACGGCAGCGCAGCGCGGGCCCGGCAGCTCAGCGCGAGTGCAGCACGGCAGTGCAGCGCGGGCGCGCACGGCAACCACGGCGCCACCCGGGTCAGCGCGCAGCAGTGCAGCTCGACAGCGCGACACGGTGCGACAACACGGCACAGCCGGGGTCAGCACACGACAGCGCAGGGTGCCAGTGCGGCACGGTGCAGCGACACCGCACCGCCGGGGTCAGCACACGACAGCACGGGGCACGACACGGCAGCACGGGGCCCGGCACTGCAGTACGGCACAGCGGCCCGGCGCAGCCACACCGCACCGCCGGGGTCAGCCCGCGGCAGCGCGACCTTGCGGCACGGCACACTGCAGCACGGCAGCGGCCGGTGCGACAACACAGCACCGCCCGAGCCGGCACGCGACAGCGCGACCCTGCGGCACTTCAGCGGCCCGGCGCAGCCACACCGCACCGCGGGTCAGCCCGCGGCAGCGCGGCCCTGCGGCACGGCACGCAGAGCGGCGACGCGGCAGCGCGGCCGCGTGGCAGCGGTCCGACGCCCGGTGCGGCGCCGCCGGTGCGCCCCGTCGCGGCACCTCACCGCGCGGCGGGAGCATCTGCCGCAGCGGCGGAAAGCTCCCCCTGCCGCGACGGCCGCAGCACCCAGGCCGCCGCAGCACGCAGGCCGCCGCAGCGGCGCCGAGCCCCCGCGGCGCGAGCCCGGCGGAATGACCGCCCGCCGGAGCGGGCACGCGGCCCGGCCGCAGGCCACTGGCAACGACTGGCCACTGGCCACTGGCCGGTGCACCCACGACTGGCGCACCCGCAACCCGCGCACCCGGCGACCGGCGCACCCGCCCTGCCCCGCCGACCGCAGGTCACACGCGGCCGACCCGTTCGACTATGTAGAGCCGGCGGGCGTCGTCGCCGTCGCCGTCGAGCCTGCCGACGACCTTCTCCGCCTCGGTCCTGGTCGCGTAGCGCCCGACGCGGTAGCGGTTGCCGTTCTCGTCCTGGCGGATCACCAGCCATGGCAGGACCGGTCCGCTGTCTGTCATCGCCCCTGCCTTTCCGCCGCGGTGAGCGCCGGCGCACGCCCCTTGGCCATTCCCGGAGAAACCGCAGTACGCATATGCCCGAGCGTACGCCCGACCTTTACGCAGCGGATACGGTTTTTTACGAAGAGGCACGCATTCGGCCACCGGCGCCCGGGGCACGGATGCGAGAAGGGGCGGCCGACGACCCTCACGGGCCCTCGGCCGCCCCTTCGCGGCACGGCAGATCCTGCGGACTACTCCTTCGTCCGCTTCGCCTACTTCGTCATGGAGGGCTCGGAGCGCTCCTCCACGTCGCCGGAGCCTCCCGCAGCCTCCGCCGCCTCGGCAGCCTCCGCGGCGGCCATCTCCTTCTCGGTCTGGACGAGCGTCGGGTTGCGCCAGGCGCTGCGCACGCCCCAGTAGTAGAAGGCGAGGCCGATCAGGGCGACGACGACGATGTCCCAGCCCTGGGCCAGGTAGCCCTTGCCGCCGAACTCGGTGCCGCCGGCCCACGAGACGAAGGCCATGACGAGCAGGTAGGTGACCATCCAGGCGCCGGCCTGCAGGTGCGGCTTGAGCTCGGCCCACGGCTTGCGCAGCTCGTACCAGGCCCAGATCGGCAGACCGATGGCCATGATGAAGATGACCTTGCCGGTCAGCGGCCAGCGGGCCCAGTACATGACCAGGGAGCCGAAGATCATCGCGATGGGGGCGATGACGGGCATGGCCTTCAGCCGGACCGGGCGCTTCATGTCGGGCGCGAGGCGGCGCAGGGACATCACGGCGACGGGGCCGGTGATGTACGAGATGACGGTGGCGACACCGACGATCTCGGCGATCGAGCCCCAGCCGCGGAAGACGGCGAGGAAGACGAACGAGATCACGAGGTTGAGCAGCAGGGCCGGCTTGGGCACACCGGTCTTGGGGTCGACCTTGCCGAAGACCTTCGGCAGGTGACCGTTCTCCTGGACACCGTTGATCATGCGCGAGGTGGTGGCCGCGTAGATCATGCCGGTGCCGGACGGGGAGATGAAGGCGTCCGCGTAGAGCAGCAGCGCGAGCCAGTTCAGGCCCCAGGTGATGGAGAGGTCGGCCAGCGGCGACTTGTAGGCGAGCGTGTTCCAGCCGCCGGAGAGGTCCGCGGCCGGGACGGCCATCAGGAAGGCGACCTGCAGCGCGATGTAGATGACCAGCGCGATCAGGATGGAGCCGACGACGGCCTTCGGCAGCGACTTGCCGGGGTTGCGGGCCTCGCCGGCCATGTTGAGCGGCGACTGGAAGCCGTTGAAGGCCCAGACGATGCCCGCGACGGCGACGGCGCTGAAGACGGCGCTCCAGCCGTTGGGGGCGAAGCCGCCGTGGGCGGAGCCGACGTTGCTGGTGTCGAAGTGCGCGAAGATCAGCGCGCCGGCGGTCAGCGCCGGCACCACGACCTTGAACACGGTGATCGCGTTGTTCGTCTTGGCGAACAGGGTGATCGCGAACCAGTTCAGGAAGAAGTAGAAGACGACCAGGACGCTGGCGGCGGCGAGGCCGGTGCCCGTGAGCTCCTTGCCGTCGAAGAGCTTGCCGGCCCAGTCGAACTTCCACGAGCTCATGTACTGGATCGAGGCGGTCGCCTCACCCGGGATCACGGAGACGATCGCGATCCAGTTCGCCCACGCGGCCATGTACCCGGCGAGCGAGCCGTGCGAGTACTGGCCGTAGCGCACCATGCCGCCGGCCTTGGGGAACATCGAGCCGAGCTCGGTGTAGGTGAGGGCGATGGTCAGCGCCACGATGGCGCCGATGACCCAGGCGAAGATGGCAGCCGGGCCGGCCAGTACGGCGGCACGCTCGGCGCCGAAAAGCCAGCCGGAGCCGATGATCGACCCGAGACCGACGGCCGTCAGGGCCGTCGTGCCCAGGGTCCGGCGGTAATTCGAGTGGGAACCCTGTTCGGTACTCAAGCTCCGGATCTCCTTTTCTCTCTACTCCCCCACGCAGGACACAAACCGCGCCATCGTACGAGCGTTTTGGAGGACCGGATTCCGCGAAAAGCCCCTGACCTGGGCGTATGTGAGTTTTGCAACAGAAAAAATGACCCGATTACATCGGGTCGAAGTGGGACATACCGTGCACTACTTACCCGCGAGTAAAGAGTGACCGGAGAGACCCGGACAGGCCGAAGACGGCGCCGGGACAAGGAGTTCACCCGGGCGCCGCCTTCAGGACACGGCTACTTCACCGGAAGGTGGTAAGCGACGCGGTAGCGGTCGGCCAGGACGACGATCTCGGCCGTCTCCACGGGGCAGCCGCCCGCGAAGTACGTACGCGTGACGACCACGACGCAGTGGCCGGGGACGCCGCCGAGGGCCAGCACCTCCTCCGCGAGCCCGGGCCGGGCGCCGACCTCCTCCGCGACGTTGTCCACGACGAGGTCGATGGCGGCCATCCGCTCGACCACCCCGCGGCCCGCCAGCGGCCCCTCCTCGGGGAGCATCACCGGTGTGCGCCCGGTGACGGACAGGGGCTCCCAGGAGGTGGAGAGCATGACGGGCTCGCCCTGCGCCCGGAAGACGTAGTCCGTGCGCATGGTGCGGTCGCCCGTGGCGATGCGCAGGCGGCGGGCGACGGCGGCGTCGGCCGGGACCTGCTCGCTGCGCGACTCCCAGGTGCCCTTGACCCGGCTGTCCGCCTGCTCCTGGCGGAAGGGCGTCGACTCGCCGGCCGGGCGGTACCCGGTGCGGACGAGGGTGCGCGGCACGGGCTGCTCGCGCACATACGTACCGGACCCGGACCGGCCCTCCACCAGGCCCTCCGCCATCAGGACCTTGCGGGCCTCCAGCGCCACGGTGTCCGAGACGCCGTACTGCTCGCGGATACGGGCCTGGGACGGCAGCCGGGTATGCGGCGGCAACTCACCGGCGACGATCTTCTGACGTAGATCGCCGGCCACTCGAAGGTACGCGGGCTGGTCACCGAAGGCCACGGCCACTCCCAACAGGTTGACAGTCCGCAACAGCTTGGCAACCCTCGGTTGCTGTCCGCAACTCAAGGCCATTGATTCACTAGATGTAGTGAATTGCAGCTCAGCGACGCTTAGTTGGCGGCAGCACTCACGCATGCAGCGGGGACCACCCCGGCACATCCGCAAATATGCACCGGGCGATCCATACCCAGCCCGCACGCCGCAAACACGCTCAGTTACGGGGGTCATCGCCAGGGCCCTGCGACCGGCCTACGAACGGGCACGCCGCGAGGGCGCCCCGACCCCGTGGAAACCGCTCCCTCGACACGGGCAGAGTGGAGATCCTGGCGGGCGCGCCTTCCTGACGCCGTCCGCCGGGAACCGGAACCGGGGCACGCGAAAGGGCCGCACTCGACGAGTGCGGCCCCTCTGCACGGTCGTCAGACGTTGAAGCGGAACTCCACCACGTCGCCGTCCGCCATCACGTACTCCTTGCCCTCCATGCGGGCCTTGCCGGCGGCGCGGGCTTCGGCTACCGAGCCGGCTGCGACCAGGTCGTCGAAGGAGATGACCTCGGCCTTGATGAAGCCCTTCTGGAAGTCGGTGTGGATGACACCGGCCGCCTCGGGGGCCGTGGCGCCCTTCTTGATGGTCCAGGCGCGGGTCTCCTTGGGACCGGCGGTGAGGTAGGTCTGCAGGCCCAGGGTGTCGAAGCCGACGCGGCCGAGGGTGGCGAGGCCGGGCTCGTCCTGGCCCATGGACTGGAGGAGCTCCAGCGCCTCCTCGTCGTCCAGCTCGATGAGCTCGGACTCGATCTTGGCGTTGAGGAAGATGGCCTCGGCCGGGGCGACCAGCGCGCGCTGCTCGTTCTTGAAGTCCTCGTCGACCAGCTCGTCCTCGTCCACGTTGAAGACGTAGAGGAAGGGCTTGGTGGTGAGCAGGTGCAGCTCGTGCAGCAGGTCGCCGCGCTCGGTGCCCTTGGTGATGCCCGCGGAGAAGAGGGTCTGGCCCGACTCCAGGATCGTCTTGGCCTCCTCGACGGCGGCGAGGACGGCGACCTTCTCCTTCTGGAGGCGCGACTCCTTGGTCAGGCGCGGGACCGCCTTCTCGACCGACTGCAGGTCGGCGAGGATCAGCTCGGTGTTGATCGTCTCGATGTCGTCCTTGGGCGAGACCTTGCCGTCGACGTGGACGACGTTCTCATCCTTGAAGGCGCGGATGACCTGGCAGATCGCGTCGGACTCACGGATGTTCGCGAGGAACTTGTTGCCCAGGCCCTCGCCCTCGGAGGCGCCGCGGACGATGCCCGCGATGTCGACGAAGTCGACCGTGGCGGGGAGGATCTTCTGCGAGCCGAAGATCTCGGCGAGGGTCTGCAGCCGGGCGTCGGGGACGCCGACGACGCCCACGTTGGGCTCGATGGTGGCGAACGGGTAGTTGGCCGCCAGCACGTCGTTCTTGGTCAGGGCGTTGAACAGGGTCGACTTGCCGACATTGGGCAGACCGACGATTCCGATCGTGAGCGACACGTGGCGACTTCCCGTAGGTTCCAAAGGGTCCGCGGCCCGTGGCGGGCCGGTCATGGCCCACTGCCGGGCCGGTCATCCAGTCTACGGGTCCCCTCGTGCGGCGGACCCGTACGGACTATCAGTCGAACGTATGGCCAAGGTGGCTCAAACCGCGTGTCCAACGCCGGATTCCTCCCGCTTGTCGACCTAGTTTGGTCGGGTGGAGCAACCCAGCACGCGCACGCCCCAGGGCAAGGCCCGCCGTGTCCCTCCCGTGCCGCGGCCCGCGGCGCCCGTGGGACAGGGCAGGGCCGCAGCCGTCCGCCGGCCCCGCAGCGGGCCTTCCACGCAGCAGCTGCGGGCCCTGGGGAGGCTGCCGGCGCCCCGGCTGACCGGCCTGGGCAGCGGCGTGCTGACCACCGCGTGGATGCTCGGCGTGGGCTGGCTGGACTCCCTGGCGGGCGGCTCCTACGCCTTCTACGGGCTGTGCTTCCTGCTGGCGGGCACCGTGTGCGCGCTGTGGGTGCGCCCGGCCGACCTGGTCACGGCCCCCGTCACCGCCCCCATCGCCTTCGCCGTGGGCGCCGTGCCCCTGGCCGGCGGCGGCGACGGGGCGGGCGGCAAGCTCATGGGCCTGGTCACCCTGCTGTCGCTGAACGCGGGCTGGCTCTACGCGGGCACCCTGCTGACCGCCCTGGTCGCGCTGGCCCGCAGGGTCGTGCTGATCAGGCGGCGGAGACGGGCACGGCTGCGCCGGTCGCAGCGGCAGCAGCCATCGCGGCCCCCACGATCCCCGCGTTGTTCTCCAGCTGCGCAGGCACGATCTCGGCGCTGACGCCCTCGATCAGCGGCAGGAACTTGGCCGCCTTGCGGCTGACGCCGCCGCCGATCACGAACAGCTCGGGCGAGAAGAGCATCTCCACATGGGCCAGGTAGCGCTCCACGCGCCGGGCCCAGTGGTGCCACTTCAGGCCCTCCTCCTCCTTGGCCCGGGTCGAGGCGCGGGTCTCCGCGTCGTGGCCCTGCAGCTCCAGGTGGCCCAGCTCGGTGTTGGCCACGAGCTTGCCGTCGGTGAAGACGGCGCTGCCGATGCCCGTGCCGAAGGTGAGCACGATGACGGTGCCGCGCCGGCCGCGGCCCGCCCCGAAGTGCATCTCGGCAAGGCCCGCGGCGTCGGCGTCGTTGAGCACGGTGACCGGCGCGCCCAGCCGCTCGCCGAGCAGCCCCGAGGCGTCCCGCCCGATCCAGCCCTTGTCGACGTTGGCGGCCGTGCGCGTCGTGCCGCCGACGACCACGCCGGGGAAGGTGGCCCCGACCGGTCCGGCGGAATCGCCGAAGTGCTCCATGACCTGCCGGACGCAGTCGGCGACGGCGTCCGGGGTCGCGGGGTGCGGAGTGAGCACTTTGAACCGCTCCTGGGTGAGCTCGCCCCGCAGCACGTCGACCGGCGCGCCCTTGATGCCCGATCCGCCGATGTCCACGCCGAATACGTTCATGGCCACCACGCTACGGCGTGGTGGCCACGAATGCAGCGGTCTCCGCGCGACCGGATGCCTTACGCGGGCTCGTCCCCGACCAGCCCCGCCGCCTCCGTGCGCAGGTCGCGGCGGAGCTCCTTGGGCAGGGAGAAGGTGATGCTCTCCTGGGCCGCGGTGACGGTCTCCACGTCGCCGTAGCCGCGCTCGGCCAGCCAGTCCAGGACGCCCTCGACGAGGATCTCGGGGACGGAGGCGCCGGAGGTCACGCCGACCGTGGTGACGCCTTCCAGCCATGCCTCGTCGATCTCGTCGGCGTAGTCCACCAGGTGGGCGTCCTTGGCGCCGGCGCCCAGGGCGACCTCGACCAGGCGGACGGAGTTGGAGGAGTTCTTCGAGCCGACGACGATCACCAGATCGGCGTCGGCGCCCATCTGCTTGACCGCGGTCTGCCGGTTCTGCGTGGCGTAGCAGATGTCGTCCGACGGCGGGGAGAGCAGGTTGGGGAACTTCTGCTGCAGTGCGCCGACGGTCTCCATGGTCTCGTCGACCGAGAGCGTGGTCTGGGAGAGCCAGACGACCTTGTCCGGGTCGCGGACCTCGACGTTCTCCACGTCGCCGGGGCCGTCGACCAGGGTGATGTGGTCGGGCGCCTCGCCGCTGGTGCCGATGACCTCCTCGTGGCCCTCGTGGCCGATGAGGAGGATGTCGTAGTCGTCCTTGGCGAAGCGGACGGCTTCCTTGTGGACCTTGGTGACCAGCGGGCAGGTGGCGTCGATCGTGGCGAGCTTGCCGCGCCGGGCCTCCTCGTGGACGACCGGGGCGACGCCGTGCGCGGAGAAGATGACGATGTTGCCCTCGGGCACCTCGGCCGTCTCGTCGACGAAGATCGCGCCCTTCTTCTCCAGGGTCTTCACCACGTACTTGTTGTGGACGATCTCATGACGCACGTAGACGGGGGCGCCGTACTGCTCCAGGGCCTTCTCGACGGCGATCACGGCGCGGTCCACGCCCGCGCAGTAGCCACGGGGGGCGGCGAGGAGGACCTTGCGGGCGGTGGGTGCAGTCATGCCGTCCATCGTAAGGGCCCGCGGCGCCGACCGGCGGCGGGCGGCCGGGTGGGGCACGATGACGGAAGCCGCGATTCCGCCCACTCCGGGAACCGCAGGCGAACCGCCGGCCGACCGCCGGCTCCATCGGCTCCGGATCCCGTCGTCCCTGGGGGCAGCCCATGACCGCACCCGCGACCGCAGCGCCCGGCGGCACCGACGGAAAGCTTCACCGCACCCTCACCTTCCGGGACCTGATCGTCTACGGGATGCTGTTCATCGCCCCCATGGCGCCGGTGGGCATCTTCGGCACGCTGGACGCGAAGTCGCACGGGGCGGTGGCGCTCGTCTACGTCGTCGCGACCGTCGCCATGGCCTTCACCGCCTTCTCGTACGCGCAGATGGTGCGCGTCGCTCCCCAGGCCGGCTCCGTCTACACGTACGCGCGCGTGGGGCTCGGCGAGGGCCCGGGGTTCATCGCCGGCTGGATGGCGCTGCTGGACTACCTGCTGATCCCCGCGGTGGCCTACCTCTTCTCGGGCATCGCCCTGCACGCGCTGGTGCCGTCGGTGTCGCAGTGGGTGTGGACGGCCGGCGCGGTGGCGGTGACGACCGCGCTGAACCTGGCGGGCGTGCGGACGGCCGCCCTCGTGGGCTTCCTGGTGCTCGCCATGGAGATCGCCGTGCTGCTGGTCTTCGTGGCGTGCGCGGTGTTCGCCCTGTCGGAGCACGGAGCTCAGCGCGGCTGGCTGTCGCCGCTGACCGGGGAGGGGGACTTCGCCCCCGAGGCGGTGGTCGCCGCGGTGTCCGTGGCGGTGCTGTCGTACCTGGGCTTCGACGCGATCGCGGCCTTCGCGGAGGAGGCCGCGGGGGGCTCGGAGCGGGTCGCGCGGGCGGTGACGACGTGCCTGGCGGTCGCGGGCGTGCTGTTCGTCGTCCAGACGTACCTGGCGGCCCTCCTGGCCCCCATGACGGCGGCGGAGCTGGCGGCGGACCCGGCCGCGCAGGGCTCGGCCTTCTACGACACGGTGGACTCGGCGACGGGCCGCTGGCTGCACGACCTGGTGGCGGTCAGCAAGGCCGTCGGGGCGGCGTTCGCGGCGCTGGCCGGGCAGGCCGCCTCCGGGCGGCTGCTGTTCGCGATGGCCCGGGACAGGAGGCTGCCGGGGCTGCTGTCGAAGGTGGACCGGGCCTCCGGCGTGCCCCGGATCGCGGTGCTGGGCGCGGCGGCGGTCAACCTCGTGGCGGCGGTCTGGGCGGCGCGGCGGGACGACGGCCTGGACCGCCTGGTGTCGGTGGTGGACGTGGGCGCGCTGGTGGCGTTCGCGCTGCTGCACCTGTCGGTGATCGGCTGGTTCGCGGTCCGCGGACGGGGCCGCGAGCTGAGGCCCGTCCGGCACGTGGTGGTGCCGCTGCTGGGCCTGGCGGTGGTGATCGCGGTGATCGTCGAGGCGTCGCCCACGGCCCAGGTGGTGGGCGGGCTGTGGCTGGTGGCGGGGCTGGGGGTGCTGGGGTCGGAGACGTTCCGCAGGACGACGGGGTGACGGCGGTGTGACGACGCTGCGAGGCCGGCCGTACGGGCCCCGCTGTCGGCACCCCGCACTACGCTCACCCCATGGCCCTCAACACGTCCCCCGACGCCCCCATCCCGGTGGGGCAGGTCTCACGGCTCATCGGCGGCTGGATCGACCGGCTCGGCGCGGTGTGGGTCGAGGGGCAGATCACCCAGCTCTCCCGTCGCCCGGGCGCCGGCGTCGTCTTCCTGACCCTGCGCGACCCGGCGCACGACATCTCGCTGTCCGTCACCTGCTACCGCGCGGTCTTCGACCGGGTCGCCGACATCGTCTCGGAGGGCGCGCGCGTCGTCGTGCACGCCAAGCCCGAGTGGTACGCCCCGCGCGGCCAGCTCTCGCTGCGGGCGGCGGAGATCCGTCCGGTGGGCGTCGGGGAGCTGCTGGCGCGGCTGGAGCAGCTGAAGAAGTCGCTGGCGGCGGAGGGCTTGTTCGCCGCGGAGCGCAAGCGGCCGCTGCCGTTCCTGCCGCAGCTGATCGGCCTGGTGTGCGGCCGCGCCTCGGCCGCCGAGCGGGACGTCCTGGAGAACGCCCGGCACCGCTGGCCGGCCGTCCGCTTCGAGATCCGCAACGTGCCCGTCCAGGGCGTGCAGGCGGTGTCGCGCGTCATCGAGGCCGTCGAGGAGCTCGACAAGGCCCCCGGCGTGGACGTGATCATCGTGGCGCGCGGCGGCGGCAGCGTCGAGGACCTGCTGCCGTTCTCGGACGAGCGCCTGGTGCGGACGGTGGCCGCCTGCCGCACGCCGGTGGTCTCCGCGATCGGTCACGAGCCCGACTCCCCCCTGCTGGACCTGGTCGCGGACCTGCGCGCGTCCACGCCCACGGACGCGGCGAAGCGCGTCGTGCCCGACGTCGGCGAGGAGCTGGTGCGGGTCCGGCAGCTGCGCGAGCGCGCCCTGCGGTGCGTCACCGCGCACCTGGACCGCGAGGAGCGCGGCCTGGCGTCGGTGCGGGCCCGCCCCTGCATGCAGCACCCGCAGCGGATGGTGGAGGAGCGCGAGGACCGGATCGACGCGCTGACGGCCCGGGCGCGCCGCACGCTCGGCCACCTGCTGGACCGCGCGGACTCGGAGCTGTCGCACACGCACGCGCGCGTGGTCGCCCTGTCCCCGGCGGCGACGCTGCGCCGGGGCTACGCCGTGCTGCAGCACGCGGACGGCTCGGTGGTGCGGGACGCCGCGGAGGTGACGGCGGAGGAGGAGCTGCGGGCCCGGGTCGCGGAGGGCGAGTTCACGGTGCGGCCCGTCGCGGGCTCCGTCGCCGGGTCCGCTGTCGTACCCCCCGCTGTCGTACCCCCCGCATAGGCTGGTGGCCATGGCGACGACAACGGATGCGGCGGCGAACGCGCTGGGTTACGAGCAGGCTCGCGACGAGCTGATCGAGGTCGTGCGCCGCCTGGAGGCGGGCGGCACGACGCTGGAGGAGTCGCTGGCGCTGTGGGAGCGCGGCGAGGAGCTGTCGAAGGTGTGCCGGCGCTGGCTGGAGGGCGCGCGGGCGCGGCTGGACGCGGCGCTGGCCTCCGAGGAGGAGGCCGAGGGGGCAGGGGCCGAGGCGGCAGAAGACGCCGGAGAACCCTCCTGACCAGGCAATACGCGGGCGGGGGCGGGTGAACCCCGCCACATTCCCCCCACACCCCACCCCTTTAGTTGAAGTTTCATCTACTTGTCGTACAGTGGATCCCGTAAGCCCTCCCCCCGGGATTTCCGTACGCAAGAAGGTGCACCACCATGTCCCTCGCCCTCGACGCCGCCGCCCAGGACCTGCTCTTCCGTGAGGCGCACACCGCCAACACCTTCTCCGCCGAGCCGGTGACCGACGAGCAGATCCAGGCCGTCTACGACCTGGTCAAGTACGCCCCGACGGCCTTCAACCAGTCGCCGCTGCGCATCGTGCTGATCCGCTCGGAGGAAGCCCGCGAGCGCCTCGCGCCCCTCATGGCCGAGGGCAACCGCGAGAAGACCCGCACCGCACCGCTGGTTGCGATCCTGGCCACGGACAACGAGTTCCACGAGGAGCTGCCGGAGCTGTTCCCGCACTTCCCGCAGGCCAAGGACGTCTTCTTCGCCGAGCGCCCGGTCCGCGAGCAGTCCGCCGCGCTCAACGGCTCGCTGCAGGCCGGCTACTTCATCCTCGGCATCCGCGCCGCGGGCCTGGCCGCCGGCCCGATGACGGGCTTCGACTTCGCGGGCGTCCAGAAGGAGTTCCTGGACGGCGACCACACCCCGCTGATGATCGTCAACATCGGCAAGCCGGGCGAGGGCGCCTCCTACCCCCGCTCGCCGCGCCTGGCCTACGACCAGGTCGTCACCACGGTCTGATCCGGCCGCCCGGTCCGATCGCCCGATCGCAAAAAGCCGCGGGGACGGTCCGCACCGGACCGTCCCCGTTCGCCGTTCCTGCCGGCCGTCGCGCTCCCCCGGCCCCTCCCGGGCCGGGCTCAGCCCTTCTTGGACTTGAGCGCGGCGGCCATCTGCAGGAGCCGCTCCGCGGACGCGGTGCCGGTGACCACCGTGGTCACCCCGCGCTCCTCGCGCACGAGCGCGTTGTACTTCTCGCCCTCGTAGCTGCGCCACGTGGCATCGCCCACGCGCTGCGTCTTGTCCGTCTTCACCGCGCGCTGGCTCACGTCGTCGATGAAGGCGCGGGCCGGGCCGTCGCTCTGCTCGACCGCCACGTACTCCGTGTCCGGGTCGAGGAAGCCCAGGTGCCAGACCGAGCCCTCCTTGCCGCCCGTCCCGCCCGCCCGGTACGAGACGGAGGTGGCGCGCCAGTCGCCACCGAGCCCGTCCGGGGCCGCGACCGGGTACGGCGCCGCGCGCCGCGCCGTGTCGAGCTCGACGCGGTAGTCCACTGTGGGCACCGCGTCCTCGGCCTTGCCCTCGCTGTGCGGGATGAACACGTAGCTGACAAAAGCGACGGGAATGATCACCGCCATCGCGAGCACCATGTTGCGCACGGTCTGCGCCTTGGGATTCCTACCTGCCACGCCCCCATGGTCCCCCATGACCTGGGAGATCTTGACGGCGGCCCCGGCGGCGCGCCGGAGCCCGGGCCCGCGCCCGTCCGGGAGACCTTGACACCGCTCATGCGTGGGGCCCTCTGCTCACTCTCGCAGTAAACAGATAAAGTCATCAGCACCCTCACCTTCTGCCCCTTTCGGGGGAGAGGGGTCCCACGGCCGTCGCCGTACAGAAAGGTGCGCTCCGATGACCGAGCATCATCTGCCGTCCCAGCTCGAGGTCAGCCCCGAGGCTCCCGACCGCAACCTCGCCCTGGAGCTCGTCCGGGTCACCGAGGCCGGCGCCATGGCGTCGGGCCGCTGGGTCGGCCGGGGTGACAAGAACGGCGCGGACGGCGCCGCGGTCAAGGCCATGCGCGCCCTGATCGGCACCGTTTCCATGAACGGTGTCGTCGTCATCGGCGAGGGCGAGAAGGACAACGCCCCCATGCTCTACAACGGCGAGCGCGTCGGTGACGGCACCGGTGCCGAGTGCGACGTGGCCGTCGACCCGGTGGACGGCACGACCCTCACCGCCAAGGGCATGGCCAACGCCGTCTCCGTGATGGCCGTCGCCGACCGCGGCACCATGTTCGACCCGTCCGCGGTGTTCTACATGGACAAGCTGGTCACCGGCCCGGAGGCCGCCGACTTCGTCGACATCGACGCCCCCGTCAAGGTCAACATCCGCCGGATCGCCAAGGCCAAGCACTCCTCCCCCGAGGACGTCACGGTCGTCGTCCTGGACCGCCCCCGCCACGACGGGCTCGTCAAGGAGATCCGCGAGGCCGGCGCCCGCATCAAGTTCATCTCCGACGGCGACGTGGCCGGCGCCATCATGGCCGCCCGCGAGGGCACCGGCGTGGACCTGCTGCTGGGCATCGGCGGCACGCCGGAGGGCATCATCGCGGCCTGCGCGATGAAGTGCCTCGGCGGCACCATCCAGGCCAAGCTGTGGCCCAAGGACGCCGAGGAGCGGCAGCGCGCCCTGGACGCCGGCCACGACCTCGACCGCGTCCTGCACACGAACGACCTGGTCAGCGGCGACAACGTGTTCTTCGTGGCCACCGGCATCACCGACGGCGAGCTGCTGCGCGGCGTGCGCTACCGCGCGGAGACGGCGACGACGCAGTCGCTGGTCATGCGCTCCAAGTCGGGCACGATCCGGCAGATCGACTCCACGCACCGGCTGTCGAAGCTGCGCGCGTACAGCACGGTGGACTTCGAGCGCCCCAGCTGAACGCAGCGGCCGGACGTCCCTGCGGGCGCAGATCCTGCGCCCCGGGGGCCCGCTCGCCCTCACCCACCGGACGGGCCGGAAACGTCGGACGGGCCGGGATCGCGGCCGATCCCGGCCGCGACCGGGCCCGCCCGGCGCCCGAGCCGTCCCGTGCTTCAGCCCGCGGCGGCGATCCGCGTCGTGCGCGCCAGCTCGGCCTCGCGCCGCCGCCGGCGCGCCAGCACCACCCGCCGCTCGGCGGCGGTCAGCCCGCCCCACACCCCGTAGGGCTCCGGCTGCAGCAGGGCGTGCTCGCGGCACTCGACCATCACCGGGCAACGGGCGCACACGCGCTTGGCGGCCTCTTCGCGCGACAGGCGGGCGGCCGTCGGCTCCTTGGATGGTGCGAAGAAGAGCCCGGCTTCATCCCGGCGGCACACCGCCTCCGAATGCCAGGGGCCGGCCTGATCCCGCGCGGACGAAATCCGCGGGGACGGTACGGCGGCTTCCTGCAGGGGCTGATGCGGTAGCAGCACGGTCTACTCCTGACGACGGCTTTTGCGGGGCCGGTTGAGTCACCCTTGCCCGCCTCCACTGCGCACGGCCATTCGCACCGGCAGCCGTGCGAGAGACGATGCACCAAGCTTTACCCGCTGTGCGCGTGCTTATTCACACCGTTGCCATGAGCGGAACGCGGTAACCCGCAGTAAGTTCGCGGTGGTAGGGCGCGCGGCCCACCATCAGCGGCCCGCGCGAAGGTTCTTGAGCCGTTTGCCCCGCTTCGGTTCGGCGTCCACGCCACCGAAGACCGCGAAGCCGGTGACGGAGACGACCGGTGCGTCCGGGTCGGGCGCCTCGACCGTCCGGACGTCGAAACCACCGAAGATCCCGGTGCCGGTGGACCGCAGGGTGACGTTCTCCGGGACCGTGATGTCGACGCTGCCGAAGAGCGAGGTCGCGTTGATGACGATCTCCCGCTGCTCGAAGAACGCCTCGGTCAGGTCGATCTCCACGGCGCCGAACAGCGCGAACGCGTTCGTCCGCCCCCGCACCCGCCAGCGCCCCTTGCGGCTCGCGGCGCCGAAGACGGCGACGAGGTTCTCGGCGGGGCCCGCGCCGGCGGTGTGCGCCGGGGCGGCGTGCGGGCGCGCGGGGGCCTGCGGCCGGGTGCGGCCGTCCGCCGGCAGGTCGCCGACCAGCGGTTCCAGCTCGCCCAGGGTCCTGGCCCGGTAGACGGCGCCGATCCGCTCGGCGTGCTCCTCCGCGGTGATCCGGCCCTCCCCCAGGGCGTCGCGCAGGATGCCGGCGGTCCGGTCGCGGTCGGCGTCGGAGGCGCGCAGCGCGGGCTCCGGCGCCACGGGCCGGCCCGGCCGGGGCTGCTTCTCGAACGATGGCAACGAAGGCTCTTCCACGGGAAGCAGGGTAGCCACAACGCGATAGATCGCGATAGGGGCCGCGCGTCGTAGCGGCATTCCGGCTGGTCGGAGCGGGTGAGGATGCGGGTGAGCCTTACCTCACAAGAAGACTGCCTCCCGCGCGCCCTAGGCTGGTATGCGCTGTCGAGGACGCCAGCCACCACCGCCTGCCGAGTGAGGAATCCGCCGCAATGTCTGCCTCTGAGTTCGCCTATACGGACCTCTTGCCCCTGGGCGAGGACAACACTCCGTACCGCCTGGTCACCTCCGAGGGCGTGTCGACCTTCGAGGCCGACGGCCGCACGTTCCTGAAGGTCGAGCCGGAGGCGCTGCGCAAGCTGGCCGCCGAGGCGATGCACGACATCTCGCACTACCTGCGCCCGGCCCACCTCGCGCAGCTGCGGAAGATCCTCGACGACCCCGAGGCCTCCCCGAACGACCGCTTCGTCGCCCTCGACCTGCTGAAGAACGCCAACATCGCGGCCGCCGGCGTGCTCCCGATGTGCCAGGACACCGGTACGGCGATCGTCATGGGCAAGCGCGGCCAGAACGTGCTCACCGAGGGCGGCGACGAGAAGGCCCTCTCGCACGGCATCTTCGACGCCTACACCAAGCTGAACCTGCGCTACTCGCAGATGGCCCCGCTGACCATGTGGGACGAGAAGAACACCGGCTCCAACCTCCCCGCGCAGATCGAGCTGTACGCGACGGACGGCGGCGCCTACAAGTTCCTCTTCATGGCCAAGGGCGGCGGCTCCGCCAACAAGTCCTTCCTCTTCCAGGAGACGAAGGCCGTGCTCAACGAGGCGAGCATGATGAAGTTCCTGGAGGAGAAGATCCGCTCGCTCGGCACGGCCGCCTGCCCGCCGTACCACCTGGCGATCGTCGTCGGCGGCACCTCGGCCGAGTACGCGCTCAAGACCGCGAAGTACGCCTCCGCGCACTACCTCGACGAGCTGCCGGAGGAGGGCTCCGCGCTCGGCCACGGCTTCCGCGACAAGGAGCTGGAGGACAAGGTCTTCGAGCTGACGCAGAAGATCGGCATCGGCGCCCAGTTCGGCGGCAAGTACTTCTGCCACGACGTGCGCGTCGTCCGCCTCCCGCGCCACGGTGCGTCCTGCCCGGTGGCCATCGCGGTCTCCTGCTCCGCCGACCGCCAGGCGCTCGCGAAGATCACGCCCGAGGGCGTCTTCCTGGAGCAGCTGGAGACGGACCCGGCGCGCTTCCTCCCGGAGACCACCGACGCCGAGCTCAACGGCGGCTCCGCCGCGGGCCTGGAGTCCGAGGGCGACGTCGTCCGCATCGACCTCAACCGGCCCATGGACGAGATCCTCGCCGAGCTGACCAAGTACCCCGTCAAGACCCGCCTCTCGCTGACCGGACCGCTCGTCGTGGCCCGCGACATCGCACATGCGAAGATCAAGGAGCGGCTGGACGCGGGCGAGGAGATGCCCCAGTACCTCAAGGACCACCCGGTCTACTACGCCGGCCCGGCCAAGACCCCCGAGGGTTACGCCTCCGGCTCCTTCGGCCCGACGACGGCCGGCCGCATGGACTCCTACGTCGAGCAGTTCCAGGCCGCGGGCGGCTCCAAGGTGATGCTCGCCAAGGGCAACCGCAGCAAGCAGGTCACCGACGCGTGCGGCAGCCACGGCGGCTTCTACCTCGGCTCGATCGGCGGCCCGGCGGCGCGCCTGGCCCAGGACTGCATCAAGAAGGTCGAGGTCGTCGAGTACGAGGAGCTCGGCATGGAGGCGGTCTGGAAGATCGAGGTCGAGGACTTCCCGGCGTTCATCGTCGTGGACGACAAGGGCAACGACTTCTTCGTCGACCCGGCCCCCGCGCCGACCTTCACGTCGATCCCGGTGCGGAGTTCCTGAACCACGGCGCTTCCCCGCGCCCTTCAAGGGGCGCGGGGAACTGCGCGACCAGCCCCCGCCGGAGCGTCAGACGAAACGCTGGCCCGCCGATCCGTCGCACTTCTGCAGCCGTACGGGGTCCTTCGCCGATGCCAGCGTCAGGCACAGGTCCGGCGCGGCCTCGGGCCGGTACCCGTCACCGCTGCGCGTGAAGCGCTGGTTGCCGGCCCCGTGGCAGTTCCACAGCACCACGGCCGCCCCCGCCACGTACTTCCCGCCGGGAACGTCCACGCACCGGTCGTGCGACAGCGCCGTCCGCAGCGCCTTGGTGCCCGCGTCGTACGCCCACTGCTGGTTGCGGCTGCCCGTGCAGTCCCAGCCGCCGACCGTGGTCCCGTTGCGGCTGCTCGCCCCGTACGCGTCGACGCACGTGCCCGTGGCCTCGTTCTTCAGCGTCCGGAACGCGTCGTCCCAGCCGCCTTCGCGCAGGACGGGCTTCCCGGTGCTCGCCGGGTCGGCGCAGCCCCCTTCGCGGTAGCCGGCCTGGTAGAGCTGGCTCAGGCAGGACGCGAACGCGCCGTGCCCGCGGACGTTGGGGTGGAAGGACTGCCGCACCGAGTTCTCGTTGGGCGGGAAGGGGTTGGACAGGTCGACGTAGAGGCCGCGCGCCCAGGCGTCCTCCATGCAGACCTCGTGCCCGTGGAAGAGGCGCGAGTTGTCGAGGTAGACCGCGCCCGTGTCGCGCGCGGCCTTGCGCATGCCGCGCTCGAAGGCGGGGACGGCGTGGTTGCGGCCCCAGGCGGCGTCGGAGGTGTGGCCGACGCAGCCGCCGGGGAGCTTGCCGGGGAAGGAGGGGTTGTCCTCGAAGTCGGGGCCGATGGGGCTCGGGTAGCCCATGAGGACGAGCCGGTAGTCGCCGTCGGCGTATCCGGCGTCCTTCATCACGGTGCGCAGGTCCCGCACGGTCTGCTCGACCTTGGGGACGAGGCCGTCGACGCGCGCCTGCCAGCCGGGGGCGTATTTGGGCTCGCAGGTGCCCTGGAGGGTCAGGTAGCGGGTGACGCAGTCGGTCATGACGGGCCCGAACTGCAGGTCGTCGTTGGCGCCGGCGACGAGCAGGACCATCTTCACGCGGGTGTTGCGGGCCTTGACGGCGAGGGCGTCGCTCTGGACGAGCTCGTCGGCGTACTGCTTGCTGCCGCCGATGCGGATGTTGGCGGTGGAGGCACCGGAGCAGGCGACGTTGTAGGTGACGTCGGCGGGGATCGTGGTGCGGTGGATGGCGGCGTCGGGCGAGCGGTGGCACCAGTTGGCGGGCCCGTTGGTGCCCGGTTCGTAGGTGCCGACGCCTTCGCCGGAGATCTCGCTGTCGCCGAGCGAGAGGAGTGAGGTCTTGCGCTGCTCCAGGGGCCGCTCGGCGGCGTCCCCGTAGAGCTTGACGGCTTCCGCGGCGCGGATCTTCTCCAGTTCGGGCGACAGGGGCGTCGCGGCGGCGGGTGCGTGCGGCGCGGTGGCCGCGTGGGCGGTGGGTCCGGTGACAGCGAGGCCGCCGAGCGCCGCGGCGAACGCGGCGACGGCGGCGAGTGAACAGCGCAGGGTGGGTCTGCGTGTCATGGTGCCTCCCCGATTTCAGTTGTTACCCGCGGTATTTACTAGGCGGTAGTGCTTTTTGGGAACACCGTGAACCGGACAAACGCTTGGTGTGTCAGGAGGTAGTGACGATGACCGATGGTGAGCAGTACCGGATCGAGCACGACTCGATGGGCGAGGTCCGGGTCCCGGCGGACGCCAAGTGGCGGGCGCAGACCCAGCGCGCGGTGGAGAACTTCCCCATCAGCGGGCAGCGCCTGGAGCGGGCGCACATCGAGGCGCTGGCCCGGATCAAGGCTGCCGCGGCCAAGGTCAACGCCGAGCTGGGCGTGGTGGAGGCGGACGTCGCGGAGGCGATCGAGGGCGCGGCCGCCGAGGTCGCCGAGGGCCGCTGGGACGACCACTTCCCCGTGGACGTCTTCCAGACGGGCTCCGGCACGTCCTCCAACATGAACACGAACGAGGTCGTCGCCACCCTGGCGAGCGAGCGCCTGGGCCGCCCGGTGCATCCCAACGACCATGTGAACGCGTCGCAGAGCTCCAACGACGTCTTCCCCTCCAGCATCCACATCGCGGCGACGGCCGCCGTCACGCGCGACCTGATCCCCGCGCTGGAGCACCTCGCGGCGTCCCTGGAGCGCAAGGCCGCGGAGTTCGCCGAGGTCGTCAAGTCCGGCCGCACGCACCTGATGGACGCCACCCCGGTGACGCTGGGCCAGGAGTTCGGCGGGTACGCGGCCCAGGTCCGCTACGGCGTCGAGCGGCTGCGGGCCTCGCTGCCGCGCCTGGCCGAACTCCCCCTGGGCGGCACGGCCGTGGGCACGGGCATCAACACCCCGCCCGGCTTCTCCGCGGCCGTCATCGCCGAGGTCGCCCGCGCCACGGGGCTGCCGCTGACGGAGGCGCGCGACCACTTCGAGGCGCAGGGCGCGCGCGACGGCCTGGTGGAGACCAGCGGCCAGCTGCGCACGGTCGCCGTCGGCCTCACCAAGATCGCGAACGACCTGCGCTGGATGGGCTCGGGCCCGCGCGCCGGACTGGCCGAGATCAACCTGCCGGACCTGCAGCCGGGCTCCTCGATCATGCCGGGCAAGGTCAACCCGGTCATCTGCGAGGCCGTCCTGATGGTGGCCGCCCAGGTCACCGGCAACGACGCGACGGTCGCGGCCGCGGGCGCCGCCGGGAACTTCGAGCTCAACGTGATGCTCCCGGTGATGGCGAAGAACGTCCTGGAGTCGGTGCGGCTGCTCGCCAACGCCTCCCGGCTGCTGGCCGACCGCACCGTCGACGGCATCACGGCCAACGTGGAACGGGCCCGCGAGTACGCCGAGTCCTCCCCGTCGGTCGTCACACCCCTCAACCGCTACATCGGCTACGAGGAGGCGGCGAAGGTGGCCAAGAGGTCCCTCGCCGAGCGGAAGACGATCCGCGAGACCGTCCTCGACGGCGGCTACGTGGACCGCGGGCTGCTCACCCTGGAACAGCTCGACGAGGCCCTCGACGTCCTGCGCATGACGCGCCCGTCCTGACCCTCGTGACGCGGCGGGGGGCCCCGATGTGGATGCTGGAGGGGAAGACGTCGTTGGAGCTCTGCGACGCGTTCACATGGTCGTTGGGA